>JAFXRA010000064.1 GCA_017526725.1 Candidatus Rifleibacteriota bacterium | reverse complement strand
TATATTTCCCAATTCATTGTTCACTTTACTAGCACTATTTCCAAAATCCCATTTAGCGTTTAACTGTGCTGAATCTATTAATATAGCATTTACAGTCATTTCTGGGAAACGAAGTCCAGTATCTTTATGTTTAACCTGCAGATCGAATATTCTATCTGCTATGTTCCAAGGTCCTAATTCTCCATCTGGCTCTTTTTCATCATCATTAATTTCTTTTTCTGCAGCATCAAGTATTCTCTTTATAATTTTATCTCTTGTTCCTGCCGGAACTACTCCAACCAAATATGATTCAACCCCTATTGTTTCTATCATATAAGCTTTAACCACAGCATTTCTTATCGGGAAATGAACTTTCTGTTTTTCTTCATTGCCTATAGGAGTGTCACCCCCCCCAGCTCCATCAGCTCCGCCAATAGAATCAGCATATTGAACTCGGCTAATATTTTCGCTAGGACCATTTGCTCCTCCGCTTCCACCACTGCTGCCAGTAGAAGTGCCTGAACCACCAATATTTTCGAGATTATTGTCAGCAGAACCATGTCCTGCGGATGTGCTAGGATTACTGTTGTCTCCAGGCTTATTCAGATAATGTCTCAGCTTAGATAAAGAAGGATGCAATCCGACTAGAGCTGCAATAGCTGCAGTAGATTTAGCTTCTTCCTTAGGCATATTATAGATTGTATTAATATGAGTAAAATTAAGCATAGTCATTGGCAAACGATGTTTCAACGGTCCTGTAGTATTTCGTTCCGGCCAGACAATACCTTTAAGAAGCAGATTGCTTGGTTCTTCAGTGGTAAGACAACAAGCTAAATCGTAATCCAAGACTACTTCCATTTCATTTCGTAAAAAGTTCATGGGATTCGAGTAATCAAACCAGATTCTTCCCATAGACATAATCTGACAACCGTTTTTGTCTGTACCATTCATAACTTTTTTTGCATAAGAACGATAACCGGGAGTATATCTTTGCGGGGAGTCTGGATTAGCGTTAAAATCGCCAGCTATATATACATCTTTTTCACAGAATATAGTTAACGCTTTCCATTTTGGGCAACCCCAAACTCTTAAAGGAACTTCTGAATAGATAAGAAAATCTTTATTATCTTTTTTATAGTCCCAACCAAAGAATAAATCATAAACAGTTTCACTTGGTTTTTCTGGATTTCGCCATTTAGATTCCCGAAAACCTTCAAAACTGCTTCCTGCTTTCAAAATTTCAGGATGGGGCTTCTTGGCCTCACGATAATAAGATGGGTTTAAAGGCGGCAATAACTGCGGTTTTGCCCCATGATTACCGTCTAACATAAATCTATCATTGACTTTTCCGCCCATTTTTATAGCAAAGGTTTCAAATTTATCAGGGTCTGTAGAGTCGTTTCTAGGAGTTATTTCGCCTTTTTTTCCACCGAAAAATTCAACCCCTACCCTTGTTTCAGCCTTTATGTAACCAGGAGTATATATTTTTTCCGTATTTTGAAGTTCAGCAGTTGCGTCTAATGCACCTTTTTTGCTGAAAATAATCATTTCATGTCCGTAAAATCTGCCGCCAGTCATTAAACCGGGAGTAACACGGTAAGGGCCATATCCGCCCACATCTAAAACCTGACCATCATAAAGCAAGAAATTGCCAGGAACTACTTTTTCAATAACAGTTGATATTTTTCTGTAAGAGTCACCAACTTTACCATAACTTTCCAATAAAAAATATCTATGAGCTTCATCAACAGACTTAGAAGCCAGACTATTTTTTGATTTAAGCAGTTTCATTCTTACTTTAAACTCACCTTTAAGTTTAAGAACGGGGAAATCTACTGTTCCTTCATAAACTCCGGTAGATTTTCCATTGGTTTTAAGAAGTTTGCTGCTTCCTACATAGTTATATTTTCGTGTAGTCGGAGAAGGCCAGCCTTCTGCCGGAATATAAGGATTACCATGAGTAACAAACTGATAATCAGCCTTCATTTCAGCCAAAACGCAATGCAAACCTGTTTCTGCCGCACTTAAAGCCACATAATCTTTTGCTGATTTAGATAACAGATTTATCTGGCTGCTCTGAATATTGAGCAAAGTACAAGATATTATTCCTAAGAATAAACATATAACAAGCATGGCCAACAAAGCCTGCCCTTTTTTTATGTTAGTCTTAATCATGGGTGAATACCATTCAACTTTCCTCTGACAGCAAAACAAGTGTTCAGTTTGATCAGAGGTCCGCTTGCCTGCTTTTCTTTTGAACCTTTTCTTGCAAATGAGCAACAGATATGTACAAGATAGGGACCTGTTCCATCTAGTTCATAAGGTTCATAATTCATCTGTTTATCCAAATTGCCGCTATTAAGACTCTTTTCAAGAGTTAATATTTTTCTGTTTGTAACAAAAACCAGCATCTCATCTATCCCATCAGCAATTCTCTTTTCAAAGTTTTTAGCAGGCTGGCCTGGAAGATCAGAAACAACCTGTCTATACAAATCACTAGTTCCGTCTTCTGCCTTTTTTAAAGAATAAGTTACAACTTCTTCTCTAATAAAATTAGCTTGCGGAGGTTTGACCTCTAAATCTAGCACTTGTTTGCGTATAACTAATACTTTTCCTTCTTTCACCGGCTTTAATTTGCCGACGACCTCTCTGTTAACCATTTTTGGGAAATCAACCCAGTTAGAGTTTCTTATGTCGCTTCCTACAAAAGCAAAAAACTTTCTAGCACTCTCATTAACGCCAATATGTTCTAAGGCCGTCTTTATTGTTTTAACTTCAGCAAAAAATAATCTGTAAGCAGCAGTCATGAGGACACAAAAAAGTCCTGTAACAATCATAACTTCTACTAACGTTATAGCTTTCTTATTTTTATGCAAAGTTAAAAACATAGTAAATTACCATAAATCACAATGAGCTGTTACTATTTCAAACTCCACAGGAGCATTATCTTCACTAGCTTTCCAGCTAACATTAACATGTATCATTTTAAGACTTGAAGGTAAATTTTTATTAGTTGAAGGCACATCTTCTATTGTAACTTTTCTTGTATATTTTATGCCTCCAATTTCTATTTCAGGAACAAAACCGCCAGGGTCTTTATCATACTTATTTCCAGCCGAATTAAAATCTGCTAAAAGAGTATTTTGCCCTTTAACTTTATCACCATCAGAACCAAGTTCTCTTGCACGAGCAGCTCTAACAGCTTCTACCGCCTCATTTGCCAAGAAAATTGCATTCTCGTAATTTCTGACTTTTTTTACACCTGTAAAACTGCTGGAAATCATCCAACCAATGATAAAAACTACAACCATAAAAAAACCAGCAATGAGTATTTCCATAAAAGTCATTGCTAATTTATGGTTTTTAATTGTATATGCTTTAGTCATTTTAAACTATCTTAAGATAATTTATTATACAAAAAAAAAAGCCCGATTACCATAAAATCGAGCTTTTTTTTGATTTAAAAATCAGAACAAATCGTTTGGATCCAATCCAGCTTCCATAAGAACCATATCTGGGTTGCGAGCTGATGGAGCAGCTGCTCTACCTGATGAAATATTTGCGGGACCTTCGCATATATTCTTAATATGTTTTGGGTCTAAGCAAGGATTTTCAAGAGTTGAATTAGCAGGAACTCTGGCATCGCCAGTAGGAATCCAAACAAAGTCAGGGTGATTTTTCTTAGAATCACCAGTCCATTCGCCGGAAATAACATTACCTTTATCATCTACAAACAGATTATAGGTATAATTAACAGCGAACCACTTTGTTCCAAGATATTCGGGTTTAACGTCATCATTAACAAAGTAACAGGTAGTTTTAACTTTTAACTTATGATCATCAAACCAGCCTGTAGTCCATGTTGATTCAAATTTATACAGCGGATAATTCCAAACCATGCGGTCTGCTTCAATATCGCAAACCATAGCGGTTTTGCCTGATGCTATATTTTCAACAAGAAGTCTATGGAACTGATCGGGATAAATATCGTCTCTATCATCGTTAGCATTACCCCAGTAGCGGTTGCCATAGAAATTGCAGTAACAATTCATATATTGTTCAGAAAGTAAAGCTTTCTGATCAGCAGTATCAAAAGCAATTCCGCCTCGATTTCTTGTAATCTTTGGTTCCGGAGTAAGAACAGAGGCTCCTGACCATCCATTGCAGTGACCTTCCCAAGGTTCAGCATTAGGATTATAGTGATGGTTTTTAGGATTAGATTCCCAAGCGTGAGCACCTGGATTTTTACCGCCTACTGCAACAACATAATTGTCATACTTTTCAAATGGTGATGGAGTATGGCCTTGCCAGCCTTTAACCAAAAAGCCTTTTTTGCGGGACCACCAATCACCTGACCAAGGAGCAGGTTTGATTTCACCACTTATTGAATCAGCAAAAACTGAAACTGGAGCTGCAGAAAGTATTAAAGCTAAAAGGAGGGATAGTTTTCTCATTATTTATTACCTCCATCTTTGTTTAAATATTCAGATTCAGGAACAAGACGAACTTTTCTGTCTCTATTCATACCTGTTACAGCCCAAGGTGCACCCTGCTGCCAGATTTGAGTTAACTTATTGTTTGATCTGTCTTCATCAATTTCAACCTGAAAAGACTGACCAGCATTTCTTGTCGCTTTTGAATAACCAGCAAAAGAATCTGCAAATTGTTTATCTGGAGTTTTGCTCTTCTGAGAAACGCTGCGTTTAAAAGAAATACCGCCGACACTTCGTATTCTGGAGAACTTTTTGGCATTAGAAGCAGATCTGTTGTAACCGCCGAAACCATCAGCAGCTTGAGCTCTGTTGTCAGCTTTAACTAATGGAAAAGAAGGTAAATCGTAGGGGATAGGTGTTCCTTCGGCAACTAAGGGTTCAGAAGAATAGCTATTAACATCACGTTCCTGATATTTCATACCAGATGCTGTAGGATAAACATCTATAACCTTCATAGGTTTTAAATCTTTTACAGAAAGCCAAAGAACAGCCTGATTCTTCTGGCTGTTTCTACGGCCATAAATATGAAGAACGTAGCATTCTTCACCATTAACAGTCTTTTTGGCCCTAACATTGAATATCCACTGCATTGGCGGCAACCAAGCATTGGACTGTTCTCTTAAATCACGATAGGAGGCTTCCAATACCCAGCGCTGTCCTACTTTCCAACTAGGAACAAAACCTTCTTCTGTCCCTGCATAAGTAGAATTCGATATAAGAATAGCTGTTAAAAGCAAAAAAATTACAATTAAATTTTTCTTCATTTTAACCCCCGAATTTGCGAAGACGTACAATAATTCTATGTAAAAAAAGCCTAATCGTCAAGTAGATTACAAGTTAAAAAAGGATTTTA
Organism: Candidatus Rifleibacteriota bacterium; assembly: GCA_017526725.1. The sequence goes on along the minus strand of JAFXRA010000064.1, from coordinate 683 downwards.
TTAAATAAATACTCAGCAAAACCAGAAAAACAGTTAAAACAGTGGTTACAATAGGATTCATATTATAATGATATATTAAAAACTCTTTTGGAGTCGGAGTATATTCTGTCCAGTGAAGCATAGTCTGAACATGCTTTTTATATTCCTCATTATTCATAAACTTTGTTGCAGTTTTGCCCTGAAGTTGATGTTCGTGATATCTGAAAGACATTGTCTTATCACCTTCTAAAACTCCGTGCAAATAGCATAACCACTGATAATCCCCTTTATCGTTACTAACAAGGTAATAATCACAATCTGGAGTAGGACCAACTATAGTTTTACCTTCCAAATATTTATCTGGATATAAAAAATCTTTAATTGCCTGTTTATAAGTGCACCATTTCGGAAGATTATAAGAAGTCGCTTTTACGAGTTTTTCAGTACCTGTATTCAAAAGTTTTAAGTTCTGTCTGCATTTATTGTTTATCTCTCTTCCGACATTAGCGGCATAAGACACTACAGATAACAATAACGTAAAAATAAGACTAAGGCCAATTGTTATTTTTTTCATATTACTTTACCTTTTTAACTTCTCAATTCTTAACGATGAACTTACCACAATAATCAAACTCTTCCCTCTCTTATCTTATATCTTCCATCTTCCCTCTTATATCTTATATCTTATAGCTTATAGCTTATAG
>JAFXRA010000063.1 GCA_017526725.1 Candidatus Rifleibacteriota bacterium | reverse complement strand
GTAATTATCTTAGCAAATATTATTTTTAAAGTCAACAAGTTTTTTAAATATTTTTTTAGTTTTTTTTGTTGGAAGGGTGAGAAGGGTTGTAAGGGTTATAAGTGTTACGCTGCGCTGTGGGACACTTCGTTGTGGGACAGCGACTGACGTCGCTTGTGAGATATTGTTATAATAGTTAGAATTGTGAGAAGAGTTGGAAGGGTGAGAAGGGTGAGAAGAGTTCAAGGTTCTAGAAGTCTACACATCTGTCATAAAAAGTATAGCGTATGGATAAACCCTGAAAGCTATACGTTTATGACAATGAGTAGACTGCACAGAGCAGGCAAACTGTCCGACTGAATTGTTCAAGATTAATTATCTTCTAAGCCTGGAGTGTAAGAGAAATAACTATTTATTTGATCAATCAGAGTCTTAGCATTAGGAATTAACGTTACAATAAAAAAGATAAGGTTAAAAATAAACGCCGAAGGCTTTTCAAAGAAAAAATAAGCTGTCAAAGAAGGCATTGTTGGCGAAAAATAGTTAATCATACTTAAAGGATTATCTTGACCTTTAGGAGTAAAAGCAGTCATAAACGAAGTCACAAGAATAAGAGTAAATATTGTTGATAAGGCTTTGTTATCCTTAACATCATATTTCATAAAATTATCAGCTAAATATCGTCCTAAAAAACACCAACTGAATATATTCAGCATAAATGCCATCACAACGAAAAAACCGCCGCCAGGGAATAAATCTCTAACGAAATAAGCCTTACCTGATTCAGGTTCAAAAAATCCATAAGTAAGCAATAAAACAAACCCATAAGCGCAATAACAGAGAAATAACCAAATAACTCCATTAGCATATCCACTTACAAATGGAAATTTTATTATTCTTTTTAAACCAGGTTCAGGTATTTCTAATTTACTTCTTTTATCATAAATAGTTTCTCGGCTATGAAAATACCCACATAATAAAGGAAATAAGAAATAGACGAAACCTACCCCAATATTTCCCAAAATTTTAAATGGAATAATAAAAAGGAATAACAGCCAAAAACCAGTAATAAGCATTTTAATTATTGATTCAGTACTAATTCTTTCTCCATTATTTTTTCTTATTAAACCAGATTGATGCTCTCTTAATTCAGATGAAGGACCAGAATAAGATACAGGTTTTAAAATTTTATTAGAACTTACATCACTTGACGGCTTAATTTCATTTTCTAGATCTATATTATTTGAGGGTGTAGCCTTTCTTTCTAAAACTATATTACTTTGAAACGAAGAACTTTTTTCTTTATCATTATTAACAGTTGTGGGAAGAGCATCTTTTTTATAATTAGAAGAAAAGCTGTTTCTAGACTTAGGAACAAAGGTAGTATTAATCTCTGACATTGGGTATATCTTTGTTATATAAGAGTATAAAAAGAGCCCCATAAATAAAGCAGATACAAAAACAACAAAGCCTACAATTAAATCAATAATAATTAGTCCAGAAATTGCCTCATTAGAAACATCACGAATACCTTCTACTCCAATATATCTTACATAAAAAAAGCTTGTAAACAATATACCTACAAGATCAACAATTCCATTAAAATAAACAGATAGTTTTCCGCCCCTACCATCATGGAGACCTTCATAAATAAGGAATAAAATAACAGGTATTGGAACTATACAGGTATAATAATAAATTCTTATTAATCTTATAAGGTCTATTCCTTCAGAAAAATATATGAAAGCATAAACAGGGATAGCAGCTAAGAGCAGAATAATATTATAAAAAACACCTAAAAGCAGTTTCCCTTTTATAAAATTAAAAGCAGTTATATTAGACATAAAAATGAAAAATATATTATCATTTTCAAGTTCTCTTAGAGTTAAAAAGCGGACTTCCAAAGGTATTACAGAAACAGCTGTAAAGAAAAAGAAAGCAAGAATTTTATAACAATTAAGTTTAAAAGCCTCTGATTTAAAGGAAGGATTAGAAAATAATATCCAAAAAATAATCAGGTAAACAATAAAAAGAAAACCCCAATTAAACCAAAAGGATTTTCCCTTTTTGGTTTTTCGCAAATCATTAATAAAAATCAGATTAAAAAAATCAGCTAGTTTTTCTTTTAAATCAGTCATAAATGCTTATTATTGAAAACCCCCCTTTGTCAATTTCATAAAGACGGATTCCAAGTTCTCTTTTTTAAAGCCAAATAAAGAGAAGCGGTATCCTTTATCTAACAATCTACTGACCATCTCAGAAGCCTGTTCTTCAGAACCAGTATATTCAAATTCTATGAAATTATCATTTATGCGAATATTAGAAACCATCGGTTCAAGAGAAATTAAATTAATAATTTCTTTATCAGGCGGGGTAATAGTCTGGATTTGAAAAACAGGTTTATGACTCTTTTCAACATCACCAATTACCTCATCTATTCTACCTGATTTGACCAATCTTCCTCTTTCTATTATTACGATAGAATCACAGACTTCGGAAAGTTCACTAAGAATATGAGAACTAATAAGTATTCCTTTCCCTAAATTTTTAAGAGTTAAAAGAAATTCTTTTAATTCCATTCTTTCCTTAGGGTCTAGTCCTGCCGCCGGCTCATCCATTAGAAAAAAATCAGGATCGCTGATTAGAGATCTTGCTACAGAGACTCTTTGCTTCATTCCCTTAGACAAAGTATCTATTACCTTTTCCTTAATAGTTGAAAGCTTTGTGAAATCTTCTATTTCTTTAACAACTTTTTGCCTTAAAGGTGATTTGTAGCTATAAGCGCTAGCAAAGAAATCAAGGTAATCATGAACCGTCATATCTTTATTTGATGGTAAAGTATCAGGAACATAACCTATATGCTGTCGAACCAATTCAGGATATTCTAAAATAGACGTTCCACCTATTTTTATATCACCGCTAGTGCAGTTTTCAATGGTTGCAATCAATTTCATGGTAGTGGTTTTACCTGAACCATTTGGCCCAATGAATCCTGTAATTTCACCTGTTTTAATAGAAAAAGAAAGATTGTTTACAGCCAAACAATCTTTATATTGCTTTTTTAGATTTTTAACTTCTAGTTTCATGTTTAGTAATCTTTAAGATATTGTCCGAAAACTTAAAATTTACTGTAAAATTAGTATTTCTTTCTTGTAGTCTACACATTTGTCATAATAGTATAGCTTTCAGGGCTAAAGCCCATACGCTATACTTATTATGACAAATATATAGATAGTATAATCTAATATGGGCTAAAAACTAGTTTTCGGACAGTCTTCTCAGTGGGAGAATCTTATTAGAAACCTCATTCGTAGCGGAAAGCTTCGATCGGGTCGAGCTGTGAGGCTTTATATGCAGGGTAGAGACCGAAGAAAGTCCCAACACAAGCAGAGAAAGCGACAGACACAACAATCGAAGTTGAAGAAACAACTGGTGTAAACTGAGTAAACATAGCAATAACTTTTGCAAGTCCAATACCGCCAAGAATTCCTATAATACCACCTGCACAGGTTAAAACTACTGATTCTACCAAAAACTGCCACATAATATCAGAAGTTTTTGCTCCAATAGCCATACGAATACCTATTTCTCTAGTTCTTTCTGTAACAGAAACAAGCATAATATTCATAACGCCTATACCACCTACTAACAAAGAAACAGAGGCTATTGCTCCAAGAAGCAAAGCGATGATGGTCAAAGTACTACCAGCCATTTCTGCGATGTCATCTTGAGTTACTATATTGAAATCATTATCTTTTCCTTCTGCTAATTTATGTCGTCTGCGTAAAACTTCTTCTATTTCGGTTTTAGCAGAGTCGACAGCATCAGAAGTTGCAGCGGAGATGTTGAGCATATCACAGTGGTTTATTCCACGAATTCTTCTTTGAACAACAGAGAATGGCAAAAGTATTAAATCGTCCTGATCACCACCCATACCGCTTTCACCACGAGATTTTAACACACCGATAATTTCTAAGGGCATTTTACTATATCTAATGGTTTTTCCGATAGGATTTAGATTACCAAAAAGATTTTCAACTACTGTAGAGCCTACTACACAGACTTTTGCTCCGGCAGAAATTTCATTCAAAGTGAAGAACCTACCTTCGCTCACTTCCCTAGAAGCTATTTTAAGATAATCTTCAGTAACACCCATACAACTTGTATTAGAGTTGTTGTTTCCATAAACAGCTTGTCCAGACCCTCTACAAATCGGAGAAATCATGCCAACAGAAGGGCAATCACGAAGAATAGCTTCGGCATCAGCTGGTTTTAGAGTAGTCATAGAACCTCTAGCACCATGAAAGCCACGTCTGTTAGAACTACCTGGCATAACCATAATAAGATTAGTGCCCATTTTAGAAATATTTTCCTGAACAGAATAGTAAGCACCCTGTCCAAGAGCAACCATACCAACTACAGAAGCAACTCCTATAATAATTCCAAGAGCAGTAAGAAAAGAACGCATTTTATTACGGTTAAGACTAATAAAAGCTAGTTTAATAATTCCAAGAAATCCCATATATATAGCCTCCTAGTCTTCGATTTCAGTGCCTGGCTTCTTATGTTTTTTAATTTCTTCGGAAGCAAGCAAAACTTTATCATTACGTTTATCGCTGACTATCTGTCCGTCAACTATTTTGATAACTCTTTGAGTATATTCGGCAATATCAGGTTCGTGAGTAATCAAAACAATTGAGATTCCCTGCTGATTAAGCCTTTGGAAAATACCCATTATTTCTATACTTGAATAAGAGTCTAGATTACCAGTAGGTTCGTCAGCCAAAATAACAGAAGGTGTATTACAGATTGCTCTAGCAATAGCCACACGCTGTTGCTGACCACCCGAAAGCTGATTTGGGTGGTGATTTTCTCTTCCCTTTAAGCCAACAGATTCTAGCGCAGCCATAGCTCTTTTATGACGTTCTGCAGCAGGAACCCCTGCATAAACCATTGGCAATTCAACATTTTCTAATGCACTGGTTCTGGAAAGGAGATTGAAACCCTGAAAAACAAAGCCAATCTTACGATTTCTTACCAATGCCAATTGATCTTTTGAAAAATGAGAAACATCTTCTCCATCAATATAATAATTGCCTGAAGTAGGCTTGTCTAAGCAGCCTAAAATGTTCATCAACGTTGATTTACCAGAGCCAGAGGTTCCCATTATTGAAGTGAATTCATGTTTATAAAATTCAACATTAACGCCTCTTAAAGCATGAACAGAAACACCATCCATTTTATAAATTTTCTTAAGATCTTTAACTTGAAGCAAAACCTCTTTTTTAGATTGTAGCTTATCGTTAACAGATTGAGTTTCTTCCTTTTTAGGAAGCACTACTTCTTTTTTCTTAGTAAGACCACCCATTTCTGACCTCCTTAAATTATATTCTTGGAGGAGGCCCTTGACGACCACTTTGACTCTTTGACGAAGTTTGTATTCCAGAAACTCCTATAACTACTTCATCGCCTTCTTTTAAAACATCATTAGCAACTTCTGTATAATCCTGATTTGAAAACCCCATCTTAACAAGTTTTATAACAGGTTTGGGGTTATGGGGCAATTTAACCCAAACAGGAACTGTATCAGTAGCAGTAATAGTCTTCTGGACTTCTCTTATTTCAGCTTTCATAGCTTCTGAAGTTTTAACAAACATTGCTTTCTGAGGCATACGAAGAACATTCTTCTTTTCACTGACTAATATTTCTGCATTGGCTGTCATACCCGGTTTAAGCAACAATTCTTCATTGTCAACATTTACCATAACGGAATAAGTAATAACACTAGAACTTTCGTTAGGAGAAAGTCTAACCTGATGAACAATACCTTTAAAAGTTTTGTCTTTATAGGCATCAACAGTAAATGTTACTTGCTGACCTTCTTTTACAACCCCGATATCGGTTTCGTCAACTGCTGTATCTATCTGCATTTTTCTAAGATCTTGAGCAATTGTAAAAAGCTTTGGAGCCTGGAAACTTGCTGCAACAGTCTGACCTTCGTCAACATCTCTTGAAATAATGCGACCGTTTATTGGGGAATAAATCTTAGTTCGGTCTAAATCAATCTGAGCAAGGCTTAGCTGAGCTTCAGTCTGAGCAATACGAGCTTTCTGACTTTCCAAGTCTGCATTTTGTCCTTCGATTTGAGCATTTATAGCGTCAATTCTAGCTTTTGAGCTTTGAAGATTTGCTTTAGACACATCAAGATTAGCTTTTGAAGTGTCTCGGCTTGTTTCAGCATTATCTAATTCAGATTTTGAGATTAATTTTTTATCGTAAAGTTCTTTGATTCTCTTATAGTTTCTTTCAGCATCTTTAACGTTGATTTCAGCCTTCTTGACGTTTGCTTCACTTGCAGCAATATCTGCTTTGGCAGTGATCATAGAAGCCTGAAGATTCTTTAATTGTGCATAGTTACCAAGCATCCCAGCCTTAGCACTTTCGAGGTTTGCCTTAGCCTGCAAAACCTGAGCCTTAAAAGAAGAATCATCTAATTCTGCTATAAGTTGGTTTTCTTTAACTTCGTCATTGAAATCAACATAGATTTTAACGATTTTGCCGCTGACCTGAGAACCTACTTCTACAGTGTTTAAAGCAGCCAATGAACCAGAAGAAGAAATTGAATTAATTATATCGCCTTTGGTTATTTTAGCTGTAGTGTAGGTTGTTTCTTTTTTAGTTGAGCTTTTTAAATGCCACCAGACTCCGCCACCAATAAGCAGCGCTAATATTATCAGTATCGCAAAAAATTTTTTCATCTATATATCTCCAGATTTTTTACTATCAAATTTGCCAACATATGAGGATTAAATCTTTTAACTTTGAGGATCTGCTTTTCCTAAAGCCTCCACTTGAGGGGAGGTGTCAGACAAATGTCTGACGGAAGGGTGACGTGTTAGAGATAAAACTTATTCTTTTGGATTTTAATACGCTATCGCTAATCAAAGTTTACTCTAGCTCGGTCACCACCCCTGCCACTTTGTGGCTTCCCCTCCTCAAGGAGGGGCTTTAGAATATTTCTCCTAAATAATATCAAATTACTCTGCTTCAACAGGTTCAATAACAGCTTTGACTTCGTCAAGTTCTTTGTTGTCGCCGAGCTCTTCTACTGCCTTGTCCATGCTGTATTCCTTAGGCATTCTGCCCAAAGTATTGTCTAATTTGGTCTGAGCAATCAAACAGTCGAAATAGGCTGTAATATAATTACCTTTTGCTTTTTCATAATCTACTCTAGCGTCAGTTATTTCAAGTGGTGAGCCCAAACCAGTATCATAACGGCTTTCAGCCAATTCCAAGCTTTCACTGGTCTGTTTAACCAATACTTCATTAGCTTTCACTCTCTGAGCAGAATCAATAATATCATTAATACAGTTTTCAACTTCCATATCAATATTAAGTTTAAGATTATCTAGGGAAGCTTTGGTTCTTTCATAACTGCTCTTAGCAGAATCAATAGAAGCTTTAGTTGATCTGCCGTCATACAAAGACCAAGAAAGACCCAATCCAACATTCCAGCCTCTATCTTGAGGTGTGTGAGTTTGACTCCAGGAATAGCCCGCAGAAGTGCTTAAAGATGGTTTTAAAGAAGTTCTGGCTTCACTGATTCTATATTTGGCAGATCTGAGTTTTGCTTCTGAAGACTTAACTTCTGGTCTTTCCAAAGCTATTTTAACGTAATCTTGTTTTACACTTTCGTCTATATCTGGAAGTGCTTCTAATTCGTAAGCAGCTACGTGAATAGGGTGATCAACACCAATAGCATTGCCGACATTTACCAATGCTTCTTTAAGAGTGCTTCTTGCACTAATCAAATCAACTCTTGCATTGGCAACATTAACCTGAGCCTTAGTAATATCATAAGGAGCATGAGTTCCGACTTCAACAAAGGTTTCTACTTTCTTCAGATGTTTTTCATAGCCATCTAAAGTTTCAAGCTTAACCTGAAGCATTCTCTGAGCCTGCTGAGCCTTAAAGAACATAGTCTTTATATTTGCAGCCATAGAGATAAGTGTTGTTTCTCTGTCTTTTTTAGCTGCTTCCAAAGTTTCTTTAGACTGTTTTTTCTGCAAAGAAAACTTTCCTGAATCATAAAGCTTTTTGGAAATACTTACAGATTCACTCTGCCCGCTGTTAGAGTGAAAAGAAGTGACGTTACCTCTTCTCTGATCTTTACTGTTATTTAAGTTCACGCTGGCATTTACTTTAGGGTCAAAACTAGCTTTTGTACTTAATAAAGCTGCTTCCTGGATTTTAACATCCTGATCAGCCATTATTACTTTTGGGTGATACTTTAAACCGTATTGCAAGCAATCTTCTAACGTCCAGATTTTTGTATCTGGAGTATCATTATCTTGTGCAAATACTGCTGTAAATGTTGGAGCCATTAAAACTAAAATGGCTGAAATTATTATTCTTTTTCTCATTTGTTACCTCTTGAGAATTAATATCTCATTTTTTGTGCACAAATATCAATACCCTAAAAGCTTAAGAAAAGTAAAGGGGTTGGCGTTTTTAATGCAGTTGAGAAATAATTAAAAAAAATCAGTCTTCGGACTTAACTTTCTACTGCTTTACATAGTTCTCGAAAATCCCCTAGACTACTTCGTAGTCATTCCCCTTTAAAAAGAGCTTGTCCGAAAACTAGAAATTTGATGAAAAATCAGTATTTATTTGTTTGTAGCCTACCCATTGTCATAAACGTATAGCTTTCAGGGCTAAAGCCCATACGCTATACTTTTTATGACAATGTGTAGGCAATTAGAACAATCTTATTTGGTCTTAAAAATTAGTTTTCGGACAGCCTCTTTAAAAAGGGGATAATTATAAAAATCATTACCAAAATAGCTTGCTTAGGTATTATATAGATTTTTGAGAACAACTGAGATAAAAAAAAGAGGCTTAAAGCCTCTTTTTTTGTTATTACTTGTTAGAGTTGAAGTGGATACTGGTCTGCCAGGCTCTGATCTAGCAAATCACCTCTGAACCATGGCGGACAGTGCTTAGAAGTTCTGAGTCTTACGAAAGCTGCTGCAACTTCAGGGTCAAACTGAGTGCCTGAGCAGCGTTTAACTTCTTCTGTAGCTTCATCAAAAGTTAAAGGCTTTCTGTAAGGTCTGCAGGAAGTGATTGCGTCGAAAGAGTCTGCGACACAGATAATTCTTGCACCCAAAGGAATTTCTTCGCCAGCCAGTTTATCGGGGTAACCTTTGCCATCGTAACGTTCATGATGATGTTTAATGATTTCGCATACAGAATGCAGGAATTCAATAGAATTCAAAATTCCGGCGCCAATATATGGATGTGACTTGATTGTTTCAAATTCATCATCAGTCAAGCGGCCGGGTTTGAGAAGAATTTTTTCGGAGATACCGATTTTGCCGACATCGTGAAGTAATGAAGCATGTCTGATAGTGTCAACTTCAGACTTAGGAAGATTCATTTCTAAGGCTATACCGACGCTAAGGTCAGTAACACGTCTGGAATGACCGTGAGTATAGCTGTCTTTAGCATCTATAGCGGCAGCTAATGAACGAATGGTTTCAAGATATACATTCAGAAGGTTATGATAAAGTCTGGCATTTTCTATTGCAATAGAAGCCTGAGAAGCCAGAGTTTCAAGAAGGTCGAGATTTTCAGCAGTAAACGGGCCCTTCTTTTCTTTCTTTCTTTCGCAATTTATAACACCGATAAGATTATCTTTGTTAACAAGTGGAGCAGACATCAAAGTAAGATTTCTAGCAGAAAGCTGGCCGAAATCCTGATAATCTTTGCTTGTTCCGGTATCATCAAGTCTTATTGGTTTATGAGTTGCAGCAGCCTTACCGGCAATACCTTCTCCAAGCTTAAGTCTGAAATCATTGATTGAATCATTATCGAAACCGCGATGAACTTCAACATAGAGTTCGTTAGTTGAATCATCATAAAGCATAAGACTTGCACAATCTGCTTCTGTGATTCTGGTAGTCATATCAATGAAATAATTCAAAACAGAATCAAGATCTAATGAAGAGTTGATTGCCTTTCCAAGTTCCTGAATAAGGCTGAGTTCAGCAACCTGCATATCTGTCTTTTCGTGCAGACTAGCATTAGCAATAGCTTGAGAAATCTGGCCTGAAATACCAAGTAAAAGATTGAGGTCGTCTTCTAAGAAAGCGTCTCCATTTCGCTTGTTATTTACATTCAAAACACCCAAAAGCTTATTATCATGAAGTAGTATGGGAACAGAAAGCACAGAGCGGGTCTTATAATCTAAGCGCCCCTGATGATTTGCAAAACGGTCGTCTTTAGAGATATCTTTTAAAAGAACAGGCTTTTTGTTCTGAGCAACCCAACCGGCAATTCCTTCACCAGACTTAACTTCAATTCTGCCGACCATATTGCTTGGCAAACCAATTGCAGCATCAAGAGTCAAAATTTTCTTTGTGGGGTTATAAGCCATCAAAGAGCAGTTTTCAACATCCATTACTTCCTGAACCTGCTGCAAAATTGTTTCAAAAAGCTTAGAAATGTTCAATGTTCTAGAAACAGAAGAACCTACTTTGTATAAAGTAGATAAGTAATCCAGTTTTCTTCTTGAATCATTGAACAATCTTTCATTTTCGAAATGGGAAGTAATAATTCGGCCAATTGTGTTGAGCAAATCCTGGTCAGATTCAGTAATAACTTTCGGCGAGTCACAATGATAGATTGCTAAAGTTCCGACAAAACGGTTATCTGCCGTAATTAAAGGAACAATCAGCATAGACTTAGCAAACTGATCAAGGAAATTAACGTGAACTATTGTCCCATCATGAATTGCATCTGCAATCAGAAGTGTCTTTTTATTTGCTGCAACCCAGCCATGATAGCCTTTTCCCATGCCTATAGCAAGGGTATTCAATTCTTCAGGCAAACCATAGGAAGCACACATAGTCAACTCTTCCAAGTCACTGTTAAAAAGCATAAGAGAAGCAGCATTGCTGTCAGTGGCTTCACAGGCTTCTTTAAGCATCTGATCGTAACCTTCTCTGTCTAAGCTGCGAACAGAAAGTTTTTCAGAAATACTGAACACTTTGGTAAGTTCTCTGAGTTTCTGATTTGAATCAGCCAAGAGTCTTGAATTTTCAAGAACTCTGGACACCATTGATGCCAAAGTATTTAAAGAAAGCTCATCGCTGTTGGAAAAAGCATTAATTTCACTGGAATCAACTACTATTACACCTACAAGCTTATCACCGATAAGCAGTGGCATAGCCATTTCTGAATAAATGGTTTCGGGAGTTTCAATATATCTAGTGTCAAGCAGAACATTTGGAATATTTAAAGCTTCCTTATGTTCAGCAACCCAGCCGGAAATTCCCTGACCAAAATCTACTCTCAATTTCTTAACTTCGTGAGGGTATTTGCCTCTGGCTGCTACAACTTCAAGACTTTCGCTTTCATCTTTTCTCAATAAAAGCGAGCCACCGGTTCCGCCTGTAATTTCAATAGCTATATCCATTACGAACTCAAGCAGATTCTGGAATTCCAAGCTTGAATTCATAACAGTTGAAGCATGTTCTAAAACGGAAAGTATCTTTTCTTTTCTAGCAAGGGAAGTCTTTTCGGCTGCTAAATCAGCCATCTGGTCAAAGAAAGATTCTACAGATTCTTCAGTTCCCTGAAGCTGTTCATTGGTAATTTCAGGAATTTCAGCATTTTCTTCGTGTTTTGAGCCTATTTTAAAGAAAGGACCGATTAAAACAGCACCAAAAGAAATTCCTTTATGATTGAGTTTCATGACTCTTAAAAAAGAGCCGTCTGGTCTTTCCAGCAATTCCGAGGTAGGATAATCAACAATTTCAGTTGCATCCGTAAGGCCTGGCAAAATCTTTTCGATATCACCAATAACTACGTCACCACGTTCATTGAATGGAGTAATATGAAGCCTAGTAAGCTTAAAGATTCGGTTTATAAAGCTTTTTAATCTTTCGCGGTCACAGACTTCTTCTAAGAATATTTTTCTGACCATAAGAATGACTTCCTGTTTGAACTTGCTATGGCAAGTAAGCTTAAAGCTTGTAGATTAAAGCTTTAAGCTTATTACAAAACCTAGATTACTTATTTTACAACGACTACAGAGTTATAACCTTCGTATTTGTTTTTAACAGTTGTTTCAGCCTTTGGATCTACAACCCAGTCAGTATCATCTACTACGAACTGATATTCATAGGTTCCAGCTTCAAGAGCCTTTGTGCATTTCCAAGTATTGTTTTCTTTAACCATTGGATCTGCATCTTTGTTCCAATTGTTGAAATTACCAACAACGGCTACTTTAGAAGCTTTTTCATTTTCATATTCAAAAGTTACGCCGTTTTCGCCTTTGCATTCTGCACAGTTTTTGTCAGTGCATGCAGCACATTCTGGCTTTTCTTCTGCCTTTGGGGCTTCTTTACAGGTATCACAGTTCTTTTCTGTGCAAGAGCTGCATTCTGTCTTATCATTGTTTTCGTTATTCTTTCTATTTTCTGCTTCCCACTGTTCTTCTTCTTCGAAGCTGTGTTCACGGCCAACTACATAGCCTACGCCAAAAACAGCAGCCATTACAAACAACTTCCAAACAAATCTCAAAAACTTCATTATGTTACCTCCGAAAAATTTCTTTTCAGTTATTTTATAACCCTAACTGAAGCATACTGCAAGAGTAATGTTTTTGTACCCACCCTTTCAAAATTAATTGTAACTTTGAAATCATCTAAGGAAGAGCCGCTAACAGCCATAACTTTTCCGTGACCAAAAACATTATGTATTACAGAAACTCCTTCTTTTAAATTTACCATAGTACCGGGTTCTGTGTCATCTTTTATCGTTTCATTTGATTTAGGGGAACTGACCCACTTTGCCTGAGCACTAAAGGTAAATGGGCTACCGCTAGAGCTTTTAGGCCTTATTCCAAAAGAATTTTTTGGCGGAACCTGATAAACTTTGCCAGAATTTCCGCTTCCATATCTTGAAGCCATCCCGCCAGAAGCGTAACCAGTATGAATATCATCCCTTAATTCTTTAGGAATTTCGCTTATAAACCTTGAAGTAAGATTAGAATTAAACTGTCCGAACATCATACGCTTTGAAGCGGCAGTCATATAAAGCAATTCCTTAGCTCTAGTGATTCCCACATAAGCCAAACGTCTTTCTTCTTCTAACTCTTCCGGCGAACCTTCCGAGCGGCTGTGAGGGAAAATCTTTTCTTCCATTGCAACCATGAATACAACCGGAAATTCCAAGCCTTTTGCGTTGTGAAAAGTCATAAGATGCACTTTTTGCGACTTTTCATCTATATCATCAGCATCTGCATGAAGAGCAACAGTAGACAGATAATCATGCAACTTCAAATCCGGATTATCCATTTCCTGATATCTAATATCTGAAACAAGAGATTCTACATTATTTTTGCGGTCTTCACTTGTTTCTGGGTCATCCTTCTGCAGATATTTAAAATAATCAATTTCATCTATAATATATTTGCATAGTTCATGAACTTTTAATTCTGAAGCTACTTCCATGAACTTGACCATTTGCTTGTAAAAAGAACCTGTTTTGGAATTTGGTTTTTCAGCCGCTTCTTTACTAACGCCATTCCAGAGATTTTTATCGCCTATTTCATAGAGCTTATCTATTGCAGCAGTTCCAATACCCCTCTTAGGCGTATTTATAATTCGTTCCAAGGAAATAGAATCAGCAGTATTATCAATTACGCGCAGATAAGCAAGAATATCTTTGACTTCCCGGCGATCAAAGAATTTTGTTCCACCAGTGATTTCGTATGGAATCCTCTCTCGCTGCAAAGCCTGTTCTGTTGTTCTTGTCAAAGAGTTCATTCTATAAAGAAGAGCTATATCTCCTGGATTTCTGCCTTCGTTAACCAATTTTTTTATCTGAGAAACAATCCAGTTAGATTCTTCTCTATCATCTGAAGCTCGATAATATTTTATAAGCTCCCCACCCTTTTTATCTGTCCAAAGGCGTTTTGGGTGAACAGAATTATTATGGGAAATAACATCGCTGGCTGCATCAAGAATAATCTGGGTTGAGCGATAGTTTTGTTCAAGCTTAACTACTTTAGCACCAGGAAAGTCGTTGGCGAATTCCTGAATATTACGAATTGTAGCGCCGCGCCAGCTGTAAATAGACTGGTCTTCATCGCCGACAACACAGAGATTTCTAGTTTTCGATGATAAAAGACGAATTAATCTGTATTGAGCTTGGTTCGTATCCTGATATTCATCTACCAGGAAATATTTATAATCTCTTTGGAGCCTTTCTAAGAGTTCTGAATTATCATTCAACATATAGAAAGCTTTAAAAATCAAGTCATCAAAATCAACAGCCTGATTTTTCATTAGAGCAGACTGATAAGCTTCATAAGCCTTCTGAACAGCTAGATCAGTTGGCCCAACACCATGACAGCATGATTCCAGATAATTTTCCGGCCCTATTAATTCGTTTTTGGCCTTTGAGATAGCCTCTAAACAGATTTTGGGAGGAAATGTCTTAGTATCATACTTTAATTCCTTCAAACAATTCTTCATCAGCTTATCGCTGTCTGATTCATCATAAATAGTAAAGCCGTTTTCAAATCCGGCATATTTGCTCCAGCGCCTTAAAAGCATACAGCAAAAAGCATGGAAAGTAGTAAGAGTTACAGCAGAAGCACCAGGAACTAGTGCAGCCACGCGCTCCTTCATTTCCTTTGCTGCCTTATTTGTAAAAGTAACAGCCAATATCTCAGACGGGTCTACATGACAGCATTCTATAAGATAGGCTATTCTAACTGTAAGCATGCGTGTTTTGCCTGAACCAGCCCCAGCAACGACAAGAAGAGGCCCTTCCGTAATCTGAACAGCTTCTCTCTGTCTATCATTCAAATTATCTAATGTAGCATTTATAGAATTAAACAAGATTATACCTTCTAAATAAAACTTGGTTTGGGTTTGCTAGAGGGTGTATAACACATTACAACCCACTGACCTGTTATAAAATTGTGAAGCTGATTAACCTGAAGGTCATACAAAGGCCCGTCATAATCGTATATTTCAATTTTATTTACAACATCTTCTTCGATTACTCCGCGAGTGTTGAGTATGGGTACAAGCATTCCTCGCTTCAAATGCGACGCAGGTAGAACGTAATATGCAGCTTTTTTGGTAAGCTGTATCTTTTTTACTACTTCAAGGTCATCAAGATTTGATACTGTTTTAACAAAGAGTTCTGCTTCCTCTAAGTCTTCTCTAGTTACTTCCAGATACCATAATCCGTGATTAGAACGCTGACGTCTGGCTATTTTAAACTGATCAGCACTATTTGGGTCTGTAATTCCCTGAATCTGTATCAAATGCGGGTAATGACCGCTCGCACCCTTTTCTTTGCCGCCAAAGATTACAAACTGAACAGAATTGCTATTGGGGTTATCGCTTTCAGAAAGCTTCAAAGTCATATGAGGGTGTTCAATAAACATATTAGAATCTCTGAGTAGCTCTTTGCCCCCAACAGGGGTATCTATGCTGTCAAAAAGTTTCTTTATAAGCTCATCGGGAAGCATAGAATCTTTATGTTTAGAATTAAATGGAATATCTGGAAGGCCATATTTTGCCATCACCAGTTTATGCATAAAAGTTGAAGCGGTAAGATTCGGATTGTTTTCTATAACCCAGATTCTGTCTGTAACAGAACGTTTGCCTTCAAGTTTTGTGTTGGCTGTCATCATCCCAAGAGCTTCATGAATAATATCGGAAGTTAAGCCTATTCTGAACCCTAAAGAAGACCTTTCATGCAAATAAAGAGTATACATTCTCATAGTGGGGTTGAATCGACCGAAACAAAGCTGATCTGGAGTGCAGTGTAAAACAGCTCCCTTATTTGTTGTTATCTTTAGCAAAGGAGTATTGCTAACATTATTTACAAAAACATCTTTAACATCGGCATCAGCAGTTTCACCCCATCCGGATGATGCAACAATACGGGTGTCCTCTCGAACATCCTTTATTTGAAGCATTTTGTGCCCACAATATATTGTTGCGTCAGAAGGAAGCATTTAAAAATCCAAATTATTTTTGGTTATGATATAACAAATAAGCAATTTGGGGCAAGAGTAATTTGGTGTTTGGTGATTGGTGGTGGGTGAAAAGTGAGAACTGAGAGATAAGGAAAGTCTATACATTTGTCATAAAAAGTATAGCGTATGGGATTTAGCCCCGAAAGAATTACGTTTATGACAATGAGTAGACTACCCAGAGCGGAAAGCAAAGCGAAGCCTGGCGTAGTTGGTGGTTAGTGGTTGGTGAATTCTTCTCTAAAGTAGCGGTGAATAGCTAAATCTTCTTCAGTATCATTTCCTAAACAAGTTGAAAAATCTGTATAACCAGATGAAATATCTTTTATAAAAACCTTTCGGTCATTAATTACAAAAGATATTCTCCAACTTTTAAAGCGTAAAACATAACTATCTTCGCTCTTTATGAACTTGTTGCGTGATTTATCAAAAGGGTCGTGACCAAGTTGCGCATCAATAACCCCTTCCAAATCAACCTTTTTCTCTTTTAAAAAATCAATCTTCTCTTTGGCTGATTCCGAATATTCAATATCATAAATATCGTCAATTACGTTTTCCAACCACCCAGTTCTAGCCTCTGGGAAAGAGTCATACCCAGGAATATATGGCTTGATATCTAAAATCGGAGTCTCATTCAGCAAATCAGAATCGGCTATATAAATTCTATTTTTCTTTATGGAAATAAGCTTCACGCAGCTTAAACCAATCTGATTGGGTCTGTAAGGCGAACGGGTTGCAAAAACACCCTTCCGCCCTTTTCCATCAGTTCTTGGAGGGTTAGCTAATGGCCGCCAGGTCTTGTTTTGATGAAACTCATAAATAAGCCAGATTCGGCTGAAACCATCAAGATCTTTCAAGCCCTGTTCATAATTATAACCTGAAACTAGCTCTATATAACCCTTAGAATCTGATAGATTACCTTGGCGAGGCTGTTCTTCATGATAACAGCGTTCGCATTTCATGAACCCAATTGGATTAAAATTCACTATCAGAAACCTTCTCGATGCAATCTTTCAATTAAAGCATCCCAAGCATTAAACCAGTCTTCTGGTCTCATTAAATGACCAGATTCTGGATATTCCAAGTATTCAAGCTTTTCTGGGGCTTCTTTATAAAAAGGCTTTACAGCCTTATAAAATCTTCTAGCACCGTCCGGGTCTACTATATCATCGCTGCCTGCATTTACTATCAAAAGATTTGCTGGGAAAATCTTTTCAACGTTATCTATTGGACCTGACATTTCTAAAGTTGAAAAGTATTTGCTACCTTTATATCTGAAATCAGGGTTTCCCATAAAAGTAACGAACAAATCAGGTTGGCGATTTATCATCATTAATGCATAAGTAGCGTAAGCCCCCATAGAAATTCCGCTAACAGCAACCTTTTTCCCTTGTGATTTATAGAAATTAACCAAATCTGCAACTTCGGCAGCTTCCTGATTGATTATTGCAAGAAGCATTAAATAGGCTTCACGACGATTGGCGTTACGCATTATATCTAAGTAGCCGTCATTTCTTTCGCCATGATGAGGAGCGTCTATAGTAACAGACCAAAAGCCGGCATCTTCCAAACGATTCATGTCAGTAATATTAACTTCTTTTGAAACGTCTAATCCATGCAGGTTAATAACAACAGAACTGTCTATTCCCCTGCTAGTAACAAGTGCAGGCACTTCTACGCCATTTAAATCAAAAGTGGTTCTAATCTGAGTCATTGGTTTATTCCTTATAATGCTTTTATGTTTTTTATATTTGGTAAAAACAATCTTACTACCTTAAAAATACTCTAAATAAATAACTAATTATTTGTAAAAGAGGTAAAGCAAGCAGACAAACAAAAAAGATTTGCACTAAGGTACTTATTAAGTTTTCGGTTTCCTCATCTTCCGGCTTTTTACAAACAACACGTTCAAATACAGGCATCTTTAACTCAAAGCCGAATCTTTTTTCTTCCTCTTCTTCGTTTTCTTCTAAGGCTTCTTTATTCTCTTTATCTACGTAATCTCCAATCTCTTTATTCTTCGTTACGTTTTCTTTATATTCGTAATTCTTCTTTGCGTATTCTTCGTCATCTATTTCGTTCTGTAACTCAACGTTATTATACTGTGGTTTATGATTTTTTACATAGGAATCATATTCTTCTTGAAAAGCTCTACTTCTATATTCGTCATCGTATTTTTTTTCGTATTCGCTGTTATTCATAATAATGATTCCACATTTATTGTTAATATTTATTATAACCTAATTCGATTTTTATGTCTAACAAGCCCATGGTAAATGCAAACTTTTTCTTTTAATTATAAGCTTGGTGGTGAGATTGGTGTAAAGTGTGATGTAAGACCATAAAATATGAAGTGATGCGCTTCGCTGTGGGACACTTCGTTGTGGGACGTTTCACTGTGGTAATTGTTATAAGCGTTCGAAACGTAAGTGGTATAGAAGATATGTCCCCGCAATAGGCGGGGGAAGTGGCTGCTGTAGGCAGACGAAAGCCTTTTGGGGAGCATCAGTAAATGGAATAATGAACAACTCAAACAATTAGAACTAATAGAATTTTCGTTATTCAATTCCCACGGGCTATGAAATAGCCGTCTCACAGATTGCGGCAGCAATCGTCTCACAGAGGCTTTAGCCTCGTCCCACTTTCCATAGATTTGCAGGCTCTAAACAACCTAATTCTCTCCACCAAGGAAGAGCTTTAGAGATAGCTTGGCTAATCTTGCATATAATCACGATATTAAGTATAATTATCTTCTACAAAGTGAGGCAAAGCAAATATGCGTGAAATGAAAGAAAACAAACAAGAAAAAGCTAAAGTCATGGCTATAGCTGTTCAAAGACCTGATCAAAGCGACACAGAACTGGAAAATTCCCTTAATGAATTATCTGAACTGTTAAAAACCCTGGGTGCAATAATGGTTGGTCAGATTGTTCAAAAACGAGAAGCTGCTTCAAGAGTAGAATATTTGGGAACAGGCAAACTAGAAGAAGCCAAAGCTGAAGCTGAAAGACTAGAAGCAGAATATATAGTTGCAGACGATGAACTTAGCGCCATGCAGATGAAAAATATCGAAAAAGCAATAGGCCTAAGAGTAAAAGACCGAACTTCTGTTATTCTTGATATTTTTGCTGCTCACGCATCTACACGCGAAGGTAAACTACAAGTAGAACTTGCCATGCTTCATTATCAGTATCCAAGACTTTTAAAAATGTGGACACATCTTGAAAGACAAAGAGGTGGTATTGGTTTAAAGGGCCCAGGTGAAACCCAGCTTGAAACTGACCGCCGAATCATCAGCACAAAGATAAAAAAGTTGGAAGAAGAACTGGAAAAAGTAGCTAAGACTCGTGAACAGCAAGGGAAAAAGCGTGTCGATCGTTTTGCACCTTTATTTTCATTAGTTGGTTATACAAATGCAGGCAAATCAACACTGTTAAATGCCATTTCAGGCAGTAATGTCCAGATGTGCAATGGGCTTTTTACAACTCTCGACCCAACAGCAAGAAGAATCGACTTAAAAGACGGCTATTGGTGTATAGTTTCAGACACAGTTGGTTTTATCAGAAAATTGCCTCACCTTCTGGTCAATGCTTTTAAAGCAACTCTTGAAAGCGTTGTTCAGTCTGAAGTTCTGCTTATAGTCTGCGATATATCAGATCCACAGTTCAGAGAACAGCTTAATGCTGTTGAAAAAGTTCTGCACGAAATAGGCGCTTCAAATCACGAAAAGATTTATGTTTTCAATAAAATAGATAAAGGACAAGTCGTTCCTGATGAGCTGTTAGAAGCTGCCTACCCCAACCATATCAAGATTTCTGCCGCTAACAAAACCAACTTAGATATTCTCCTTACAAAGATTTCAGAAATAATGAAACGCAACAGAAAACTGGTTAATATAGTTTTACCTGTAGGAAACCAGTTTATGGGCGATATTATGAGTATTGGGAAAGTATATTCTCAGGAATGGGGCCAGGGAACAGTCACTATAAAAGCAGAACTGCCTAATACCTATCTGAATATGCTGAAATCGATACCACAAGTGAAGATAGAGCAATTATAGAGCAGACGAGATTTCATCTCTTAGAGCAAAGAGCAGAGAGCAAAAGAGCTTAGAGTAAGGAGAACACATGAGCTATAGAGATTTGATTGTTTGGCAAAGGGTTCTTTATCTGAATTAATAACTCAAATAGAGATATGCAGTGAACTATACCCAGAATTAATAGAACTAATTAATCCTTTATTAAATCTTTCTGAAGAAATAAACAGAATGATAATAAAGTTAATAAAACAACTGAAGCTAAAACTTTAGTAATATAAATTTATATACTAAAATCTATGATTTATTCTCTACGCTCTAAGCTCTAAACTCTTATACCCTAGCGTAACCTTCGGCGTAGAACCATTCTTGAAGTTTATTCAAATTATCTCCAGGAATAAGAATATGATGGTTTCCTAAGGGCTTGTTGAAGAAATAACTATCAACACCTGGCATATCGAGCTTCAATTGAGTTCGGCAAAGATTCGGAGAATACTTATGTTCCATAGATTCTCCCTTCATCATGACATAACGCTTTTCAATAGGGTCTACTCTAAGCATTGTAAAGAAACGTTCCTGGAATTCACCGGCAACAGAAACGCCTAGCCCAGACTCAAAATGAGTTTCAAGATGATAGAAACTAAGAATACTTGTTGGGCAGGTGCAATGAGCAAAAGTTACTACCGAACCCCTGATGCTGGAAACATTAGCCATAAATGCTGCTTTTCTTAAAGCATCTTTAGCTATCATCATAGAAATAAGAGCTGGAACATCGCCTACACAGCCAGCAGGTACGCCTTCGTCATTCAACAGGGAAAGAGCCATACAGCCTGTAGTTTTATGAGTCGTGAGCAAATCAAAACATCTGATTGTTATAGCTGTAAGTTCCTTAGCAGCTATCAATCTCTTTAAACCAGCATAAATCGTTCCAGAAAGATAAAGTTCTTCTATAGGAATATTTGCTTTTCTTTCTTCAAAACGCTTTGCAAATTCCTTCTTTTCATCATCTTCAACCTGAGCAATATACTGTTCAAACTCTTCCATCGGAATTGTCAGAACTTTAGCCCCAGTATTGTCTTCTATTTTTGCGAAATCAGGAGCAGAAGCTATAAGCCATTTTGATGGGCCGCCAATGACCCCAATAACCTGACCTTCTAAGGTCATTCCCATATCTACAGAAACAAGCTTTTGAATTTTCTGGGCCTGAGCTTCAAAACTTCCATGAACTATTGAAGTTCTGCATTCTGGCTCATTCTGACGCAGCCAGCTTAAGATTTCTACAGCAGCAGGCAAAGAGTTGTCAGTTTCGCTGGAAGCTATTACAAAAGATTTGCCAGAAGCTTTTATTGATGGCCAAAGTTTTAAGAAGAAATTTTCTGTTCCACCGGTAAGTATCATTACAACGATAAAATCGCAGGAATCAAATTGATTTTCTGTAATTTCACGACAACCAAATGAAGAAAGACAAGCAGTATTAAAATTCTTTTTTAATTGAACAAGTCTGTCTTTATCTTGTGATAATGAATGCAAAAACAATATACCGGTAGTCATAGCTGTTCTCCCGCAACTGATTTCTGTGTACAAAAGTATAGCATATTTTTAGAGATAAGGGAATAAGGGTTAAGAGATTAAGGGAGTTAAGGGATTGAGTGGAAAAAGGGAAAAGAGCAGCAGAGCAGGGAGCAAAAGAGCGACAGAGCCTGCGGCTCTTGTGCAGATAGTGGGGCAGTCGCTTACGCAACTTGTGGGACGTTTCACTGTGGGAATTGTTGGAAGGGTTGGAAGGGTGAGAAGGGTTGGAAGGGTTAAAAGTGTGACGCTTCGCTGTGGGAATTGCCCAACAACTAGTAATTTATCTGTCAACAGATAACAGACAACTGGTAACGATGGCTCAATCT
>JAFXRA010000062.1 GCA_017526725.1 Candidatus Rifleibacteriota bacterium | reverse complement strand
CTGGTAACTCAGTATGTCTAAAATGAGCCAACTCAATTTTCTTCTGAAGATTTGCAACTACTTTATTTAAAGCTGAATTTGAAATTGTATTTTTCTTAAGCTTTTCAAGAGTAGCTACAGCTTCTTCTGCATTATTAGTCTTGGCTAAGGCTATAGCTTTAAACATCAATGCCTTATCATGGGTTGGATTAAGATCTAATACAGAGTTGAATGCATCTAGTGCTTGTCTGTAATCTTTGGTAAGATAATAGGCTAATCCTAGATTGTATCTGGCAATTATATAATTTGGATTTAAATCTAATGCTCTCTTAAAAGATTGAATAGAACTTTTCAGCTCACCAGATTTAAAGAGAACCCAACCTAGAGTATGGTGGAATTCTGCTTTCATTCCATTTATTTCAATTGCTTTCTTTGCATATTTAAGTGCAACGTCAAGCTTTTCTTCTCTTGTTGCATATATATAAGCCAAGCCATTTAATGCTTCTTCATGATTAGGCTGAAGTGTTAAAGCTCTAGAAAAACTTTTTTCTGCATCATCCAGTCTGTTTAATTCCATATAGCATTGAGCTAGTATAGAATGTATATCTGCGATGTCAGGATGACTGCTTCTAAGATATATAAGTCTTCTTACAGCCTCATCATAGTTGCGCATATTAACAAGTTTAGCGATTTCTCTTAATCTTGGAAATACGTCTTCTAGTCTTTCTTCTGCTTCTTTACCGCCTAAACCGGCCATATCTTTGATTTTCTTATTGACTTCAACTGTTTTGGTTGAAGCTTTTGAAGCAACATAAGTTGTTGGTGAATCTCGACGGGCAATCTGGTCCATCATAATAGTGATGGTTTTGATTGCATTTTTGGCCTGCTGGCTATTGGGCGGGCAGTCTTTCAAAACTTTGCGCATTTCTTCAAGAGCATCATCTATCTCGTTGTTTTGCGCTAATATAAGTGCTCGATTATATCTGGCTTCAATAAAGTCCGGTTTTAATTGAAGGGCGTTGTTGATATTACTTAAAGCTGTTCTGTTATCGCCTTTCTTGGCATTGGTCAGAGCTAATGCATATAGAGCCTGAGCGGTTTCCAGTTTAAGTTTTCTTGTTTTTAATTCTGCTTCAACAGCTTCATCGCTTTTTCCAGAGTCAAAAAGCTTATTGGCTGAATCACTATATTCTTTTAATTTGTTTTCTCTGATTAGAACAGCTTGTTCTAATGCTATAGAAGCCTGATGATAAATCTTTAAACTCATATAACAATTTCCTAAACGGAACCAGTTTTCGGAATTGTTGGGGTTTAATTTAGCAGCTTTTTCTAAAGATGGTAAAGCTTCCTGGTATGCTTTACGGTTTTGAGCTAAAATACCATGCATACTGCAGGCTTGAGCTAGATTATTCTGTAGAGCAGTAATCTTTCTTGTGGTAGCCATGGCTTTATCATTTAGGCCTTTGCTTTTTTGCCCAGAAAAAACTTGCTTATATTCAATAAGTTTTCTTTCAATTACTACAATTAAGCGTTTGGCATAGTTTTCGGCTTCCTGACTATGATTAAATTCATAGCTAAGTCCGGCAATATTGAAAAGAGCACGTTCATGATTCGGATCTAGTTTTAAACATTGTGATAACGCTTTGTAGGCTTCTTTTCTTCTACCGGTTTTCAGATAGGCATAACCTGCTAGAAACCAGGTTTGTGCATCTCCGCTGCTAAGTTTTAAAGCTCGGGATAATCTATCTGCTGCTGCTGAATAATTATTCTGGGAAATAAGAGAATTCCCTTCATTTATAAGGGTTGCAGCATCATCTTCTTGTTGACGTTTTTTCTTTCTAGCTTCATTGGCAAGGATTTCTTTGCTTTTTCCGTCTAAAGAAAGAACAATTAAATCTTGTGCACGATAGGCCGCTTTGGAATCCTTGGGAGCGTCTTTAAGAATTCCTCTGCCAATATGCATTGCTTCTTCCCATCTGCCTTGACGGTAAAATTCTTCCATTTGTGCAAGGTTGCGGGAAATAGAATCTTCATAAACAGATTCAACTGTTGCTGCTTGTGAAAGCGGCATAGAAAGAAGTAATAGGATTGTTGCCGATAATATGTGTTTTTTCATAATATATTTCAGCAATAATATCGGCTTTTTTGTTTATTATATTAACAATTATTATATGCTATAATTCAAGAAATGGAGGACAAAAAATGCTTCGATATTTAACAGCCGGAGAGTCTCATGGCCCTGCTTTAACAGCTATTCTGGAAGGTATGCCTCCTGGTATAAAGATAGAGCAGGAAGATTTTGATAAAGTTTTGAAAAAACGTCAGGCTGGTTATGGAAGAGGAAAACGCTGTAAGATTGAAGCCGAAAAGGTTGAAGTATTGTCAGGAATTGTTAACGGTTTTACAATAGGATCTCCAATTGCTGTAATGATACGTAATTCAGACTATGAAAACCATAAACATTATATGGCACCTTTTAACGCAAGTGATATTGAAGCAGGGAGAATAAATGTTCCTTTGCCTGGACATGCAGATTTGCCGGGAATGATTAAATACGGATTTAACGATTGCCGTTATGTAAGAGAAAGGGCTTCCGCAAGAGAAACAGCTATAAGAACCGCTATTTCTGTTCCAGCCAGATGCCTTTTAAAAGAAAAGGGTATTACTTCTGTTTGTATGGTTGAAAGTATTGGCGGAATCAAAGCCGATTTAAATCTTGAAGCTTCTA
Organism: Candidatus Rifleibacteriota bacterium; assembly: GCA_017526725.1. Next base: position 21,626 of record JAFXRA010000062.1, on the reverse strand, counting down.
AAGAAGAAATAGAGACTGCTATTAAAGATGTTGGAGACGAATTTCTTACGTCAGATCAAAAAATAATAAAATCATGGAAAAAACTTATAGATGATTGTGAAAAAAAGAATATTAGTCTCGGGGGGAGCGGCGTAGTTATCTTTTATGGATTGCCGGTAGGATTAGGCAGTTATGTAGAGTATGACAGACGTTTAGATGGTAAATTAGCATCGGTAATAATGTCTATTCCTGCAATAAAAGGAGTAGAAATAGGGAATGCTTCAGAAATATCTAAAATGCTCGGTAATGTTGCAGATGAAATAAAATATGGAGAAAAAGGGTTTTCTCGTTCTGGAAACTATTCTGGTGGATTAGAAGGTGGAGTTACCAACGGTCAGCCACTAATAATTCGTTTTTTTATGAAACCTTTACCTTCAAATTCTATGGTTAATTCTGTTGATATAATTACTAAAAAAGTAAGTAAACCAGGTTTTTATCGTTCTGATATTCAAGCTGTCAGTGCAGCTTCTGTTATTGTAGAATCAGTTGTTGCTTTGGAATTAGCTTCTCAACTCTGTTGATAACTCTATATTTTAAAAATCAGGGGCAACACTTTAACAAGGTCGCCCCTGTTTTTTAAAATTCGGAGTTATTTTCAGAATGAGGTATCAAAAGCATTGTCGAAAGAGTCATCTATTGTTCCTGCTGGCTGAGCATTGTTGTTTACTGGAGCAGCAGTGTAGTTGCCTACTGGTGCCATTCCGGTTTCAGGTATCAGTGAGCTTGGAGCAGCTGATTCGATGCTTTGAGCAATGATATGAGGAGTGATAAGGATAATCAATTCCTGAGAAGAACCAGTTTTACCCTTATAACTGAATAGTGATTTAATTATAGGAATGTTTCCAAGCAAAGGAATCTTGTTGTTTTCTTTGTTTTCTTCATCTCTAATCAAACCGCCGATCAGTATTTCTTCGCCGTCTCTTACACGAACTGTTGTCTTGGCTGAACGAGTACCAATAACTGGATACATACCGTTGTTAGACCAGGTTTCAACAAAGGATACTTCAGGTTCTGCATCAACAGTAATATAACCGTCGTCGTTGATTCTAGGAGTGATCTTAAGTTTAATACCAGTATCTTTTTCTTTTGGCGGCTGGTCTGCACCACCAGGATAAATAACCTTGGTGCCGACTGTGATACTGGCTTCTTGACCGTTAACAGCTGAAATCTTTGGATTACTCAAAACTTTGTTTTCGTTGCGTTTTTCTAAGCAGGCAAATGTTGCTTTGAAGAGCATATTTTCTCTGTAGAAATCGCCGAGACCAAATATTTCACCGCGCTGATCACTAAAGCTATCCTGATAGAGACCAGAGTTTGGATTCTGGGCAAAGAATTCTTTGGTTGATAGAATCGGGATATTATCCATATCCTGCAAACCAGTTGATTGAACCCCAGCCTGCCACTTGAAACCAATCTTCTTTTCAGCGTCGGTTTTTACTTCAACAACCTTAGCTTCTATCATAACCTGATGAACCGGTGTGTCGATTGTTTCAATCAGCTTTTTAACTTCATCCAGAAGTTCCTTGCTGCCTGAAACAATTACAGCGTTAATACGTTCATCTGTTGCAACTTTGATATCTTTTCTAATGGTTGAAGATATTACTTTGCTTACGTCAGCTGCCTTAGCATATTGAAGTCTTTTGGTAATAGTAAGACCTTTTTCAAAGGCTTCAACAAGTTTCTTTTCGTCTGCAAGTATCCAGGTGTTACCAATTTTTCTAACTGCAAAACCATTGGTTTTAGCAATCAAATTCATGGCTTCTTCATAGTAAACGTCAGACATTTTGACTGTTACTTGACCACGAACGCTTTTTTCAGCAATAATGTTTGTTCCTGATTGCTGAGCGATAACCTTGATAATCTGACGGATATCAGTATCACGGAAATCAAGAGTAATGTTGTCCTCGGCCATTGCTGCACCGGGGAACCATGATGCTGCTGCAAGAGCTGCAGACAATAGAAGTATTTTACTTCTCTTTTTGGTTTTACCCATGAACCTCATTGTTCTATACCTCCGAACGGTAATAGTCTGAAAAATATATATCACAAGCTATTTTTATAGCTATGACAGTAGACTCATCGACAGGTTTTATTTATTCTTTAAGCTGTATTTTTATTTTTTTTATTTTTTTTCATGTAAAAGGCCAGAATTTGCTAAAAAAGAAAAGCCTTAGCAAATGCTAAGGCTTTTTAAACTCTTTTTAAGAGATTACTTTATTTTTCATCTCCACCAATTTTGTAGGTGTGTCGTCTTTGTTCTTTATTTGAATAAACAACTACTCTGTCTGCATAGATATCAACTACTTTAAACTTACCTTCAACAATCTGGTCTTTTGAAATAGTTAATTCTTCATTTTCAAATTTAACGATTGCTAAACGATTTCCTTCATTGCCTACGATACCACTAACAAATAATTTAATAGGCTTAATTGGAGGTGGAGCAGGAGCTTTCTTTTCCTGAGGTTTTACAGCTACTGGCTGCTGTCTAACTGGAGGCAATACAACTTCTTTTTCAATTATTGGTTTGAATGGATCCTTTTCCGGTTTTTCCAAAATAGGAGTCCATTTTCCGCTTTTGAATTCCAAACTTGCTTTTCCGAGTTTTTCATCGTTAGAACGCATTCTTTGGCAAAGATCTTCAATAATGTCTGATTCTGTTTTTTCTCCACTAGAAGCTGGGCTAGCATTACTTTCAGAAGATTCTTCAACATCCCCAATTCCGAAATCATCATCCTGGGCTCTGACTTGAGGAGCGGTCAATAAGAACGAAGCCATACTAATAACTACCAAGAACTTTAGAGATATTAACTTACGCATTTTCTTCTCCCTTCTTGTTTGTATTAAAGTATGTAAACTTTTGCACTTAGATTAACACTAAGCAAAGGACTTTTACTGTCTTTGTCTACTTCATTAGAAACTGATATATTCATAGAACCAACAGCGAGATTAATGATTTTTCTCTTTTCCATAACATTCAAGAAGCATGTAATATTCTTAAATGTGCCAAGTATAGTCATTTCTACAGGAAGTTCATTCCAGTCTTCAGCTCTAACCAATGGATTAATTCTAATATCCTGGAATTTAACATTGAACTTATTGGCTATGATTTCAGTAGAATCAAGAAGTTTTGGAACAACTTTATTCAAAGGAATAGAATCGGTTTGTAACTTACTTTTGATTTCTTCCTGCTTTTTAATGTCAGCTTTCAATTTGGTAATTTCATTACCAATGTTTTTAAGCTTTTCTTTTTCATCTAATAAAGATACTTTTTTATCTTCAAATTCTTTTCTGTCTGAAGTGACTTTATCATAAACAGTAGTGAAGAAACCTATACCTGTTCCTAATACTAGAAGTATACTTATAAATATTGCACCCATGAAATGATTATTCATATTGGATTAGTCCTCCGATCTTGAAGTTGCTTCTCTGGCCAAGCGGCAATTGATTTCGAATCTCCAAACTGGTTTCTTTTCATAAATATTCTTTGTTGCTCCAGTTAAGAAGACATCAGAAAAATATTCATGTTTAAGGAGAACTTCAATAAACTCTTGAATACCCTTTGTTAATTTTTCTTCAGATGCATTTGGAGATTTTGATTTATTGTCTTTTTCATTGCATGAATATGCTGTGATTTGAACACGTCTGTCTGAGTCAATGCGAAGGTTAGTAATCCATACTGTTTTTTGAGGAACTCTAGCTGTCAATGTATCTAGAGTCTGTGACCACTGAACAAGGTTAGCACCGGAAAGACGCTGTAATCTCTGAATATCATTTTTTACTCTATAAAGAGATTTCTTTAAATTGTCTCTTTCAGTAACCTTAGCACTCTGTCTTTTATTTTCTGATTCTAAGTCTTCTATTTCCTTTTTAATATCATCATTAGCTGTTCTTGCCCATTCTTCACCGGCTTGCCAGCCTAAGAACAAACATACTGCTACGACTGCTACCATACACCATGGTATAATATTACCTATAGGAATTCGCTTTGCACGTTTTTCGGTTAATAAGTTAATCCTAATCATATTTAATCTTCAGCCACTCCTCTCAATGCTAGTCCAATAGCTACAGTGAACTGCTGAAGATTGTTATATAGCTCTTCAGTATCTGGAACTACTACTGCTATACCTTCCAAAGGATTACCAATATTAACATCAACACCTAATTCATTCATCAAATAAGTGCTGAAACCACCAAGATTGGCACTTCCACCAGAAAGAATAATTTTGTGAATCATTGGTTCACGTGATTGTGCTTTAAAATAATCGAAAGATCTACGAATTTCAGAGGCCAGTTCATCAACTGTTCCTTGAATTACTTCTGCTATTTCATTTGAAGCACCTTCTGCTATAGAACCTTCTTGAATCTTTATAGCTTCAGCCTGTTCAAAATCTTGCTTCAGGGTATCTCTTAAGCTTTCGGTTATGTTGTTCCCTGCTATAGGGATGTTACGTGTGAATTCAAGAATTCCTGATTTAAGAACAGAAATGTTAGTTGTTCTTGCACCAGAATCTATGATAGCAACAACTTCGCCGCCTTCCTGAGTATCTGCCGTCTGCATAAAAGAGTTTTCAAGAGCATTGATTGCAGCTATTGTATCAACATCGACAACTTCACACTTTCCTGCTGCTTGTTTAATTACTTCTGTATAAGAATTAACAAGGTCTTTCTGGGCAACAACCAGTAGAATTTTATATTTTCCACCGCCTTCTTCTTCTTCTTCAACTTGTTTTAATACAGAATGTGCTATACTAACTTCGTCGATAGAATAAGGAACATACTGTTCGGCTTCAATTTTAACTGTCTGATCAAGTTCTTCTGGGGCCATAATAGGTAGTTTTACGAAACGCATAATAACGTTTTGGCCTGAAACAGAAGCGAAAATCCTTGATGGTTTGATCTTATGTACTTTGAGAACTTCCTTAATTACCTCAGCAACAGCCGCAGAATCACCGACAGAACCATCAGTCATGGCGTCGGGGGGCAGAGGCATGTAACCGTAGTTTGTTAGTTCTGGCATTCCGGAAGGATTCTTTTTCAGCTGTACAATCTTTACGGCTGAGGTACCAATATCAATACCCACAGCTATATTGCCTGAATCAAAGATACCCATATTGCTCTTCCTCCAAAATTATGCCGAATTTACTATCGACATAGAAATAAATTACTCGTCAGTTTCTTATCGGCTGTTATCTACTTAATATTAACACAATTAAATAGATTTTTTAATAGCCAAGATTTTTTAGTGCTACTCCTTGATAGTAATGCGCCAGAATCTGTCGGTAATTCCAACCTATTTTTCCCATTTCTACAGCACCAGACTGGCATAACCCAACCTGATGACCAAAGCCGCGGCCAAATAAGCTTATTTTCTCGACTGGTTTCAGTATTTTCTTTTTATTTGGAGTTTTAATAGTTGTAGTTGTTATTGATTTACTACTATTATTAATTCTCCTCTTATTATTATCCACACTTTCGTCAGATATTGCAATAGTTTTTCCTAAAGGATTATAAGAAATACATTTCCAACCTTCAGCCGGAATACGTGCCAGTTTAAGGCCCTTAGAAGTGTAAACCAGCAATTGTTTAGGTGAATATTGGGTTTCAGAAAAACTTGTAATTAAAATGCTGGGTATATTTTTATACTGAATAGGCTTGGAGTTTTCTTCGTAACGTAATTTTTTTTCTTTGGCTAAGGCTAAAAGATTGGCTTTTTCTTCTCGATCATCAAGAATAAAGGTTGTGCTGGGAAGATTGAATATTCGTCTGATGGTTGTACCCCTTACTTTCTGCTCTCCGGTTTTAGTTTGGAATACAACGTAAGAGACTCTGTCCATAAGCGAAGGAGCTTCTATTGATACAGAATATACAGTATCAAGTTTAACATTTTCTTTTGATAAAGTTGTTCTCATTTCGCTCATTGGGATTTCCTTAGTCCATCGGTATTTAGAGCCTTTTTCACAAAAATTACAAGGTACTCGTCTTAAGAACGGTTCCGGATTACCGCCCCAGACTTCTTCGTTGTTGGAAGTCATTCCTCCGCAGGTAGCATGATATAAAGCACTAATCGGCTTGGTGTTATAGGTTAATATATAACCTCTTGTGTCCTTAATTGCTTTGTCGACTGATGCACTTTCTGCTTTAACTCCGAAATAAACCTGGCAATGGGTTGTGCTGCAGACATCAGCACCGTCGGCACCATGTCTTCCTTTGTTTGCATAGGCATAGGTTCTAGCTATTACTGTCTGAGCCTTTAAAGATTCTTGTGGTGAACTGGCACCAATTTCTCTTCCTACAACTCCGCGCAGGTAATCTTCAATTGGAACTTCATTTACAGCAATACCGCCTTTTTCTGTAAGCTTTAAAGAAAGCTTTCCCCTGTATTCTGTTCCATTGAATGTAAAAATGTTTTTATTTGGTTTAACATATAGAATATCGTTAAGATACTCTATCTTCTTTTTCTTTTTTGATTTTTTGTCTACAACAGAAGTCCAGTTGAAGGTTCCGTTATTCTTTAAGTGACTGATGTGCTTGCCTTTTGAATTGGTTATTGAACCGCCGTTTGGCAAAACAATACTTATTTTGGTGTGGAGTTCTGTGCCTATTTTTACTTTAAGAACCGGTTCTGGAATTCTTTCTTTTCTGGTTGTTTTTTCTTCTTTTAGTTTCTGAGGCTTAGTTGTAACTTTCGTAGAAGATTTCTCAACAGTTTTTGTGGTTTGAGAAATACTATTTGTTGGTTTTATGCTTGTTTTGTTTTGTGTTTGAAGTTGGGTTTTGCTGGTAGTCACAGAACTCTTCTTGTTGTTGGCATTGTAGGAAGAAGAGACTGCTGCTTTTGCATTTGAAGAAATATTAGAAGCCGAAGTTGCTGCTTTTGTATTTGAAGAGGTATTAGAAACAGAGGTTTTTGAGGTGGTCGAAGAAGATGCTGGAGTTTTTGATGTTTGGGATGTGGACAATCTTAATGAAGAAAGGCTTGTTTTGTTGGCATCAACATCTTTTTCGCCTGAAGATTCCGTAATTGTCGTCGTTTTGCTTGGAATTTTAATGGCTGAAGAAGCCTTTATTGTAGTTTTAGGTGTTGATACAGAAGAAGTTTTGTCTGAAGCCTTTGTTTGAGCAGTAGTTGTAGTAGTTGGTTTTCTTACTGCTTTTTTAGGTTCAGTAGGGTCTTTTCTATAATTTTTTGGAGTTATTGGAATAACTTTAGATTCTAGATCCTTTGCTGCTTCTGCTCCATTAAGGAAAGCAAAGCAAAACATCAGAACAAGTATTTGCAGATATTTAATATTTTGTTTGCTCATCCTTTGTCTATTTGCCTTTATTCTTTATTCTTCTGATTGCTCACACCATAGATCAGGAAAGTGTTTCTTGTCATTCATGTATCTATCGTGCTCGCTGAATATACAGCCGCAATATTTCTGCCTATAAAGCTCATATTTCCTAGCTAATTCATGAGAACCTCTAAAACCTGGTCTGAAATCAGTATAATGAAACTTAACATTATATTTTTCAGCTGCTTCATTTCCAACTTTCTGCAATAATTCATGATTCTGGTATGGACTAATTAACAAAGTCGTGGAAATTTCATCAAAACCAAGTTCTTTTGCCTTTTTAGCAGTTGCTTCTAGTCTTAATCTATAGCATACTGCACAGCGTTCTGAACCGTAATGACCGTTTAATGCTTCTAAAAACCTGTTTAAACCATATTCGGCATCACCTTTTACTATGGGAAGTTCATAGATTTTCGCCATTTTTATAAAAGAGGCCATTCTTTGGTAGTGCTCAACAAATGGATGTATGTTGGGGTTTTCCCAGAATACAGAAGTTTGCCCTTTCCCGATTTCTGCTTCTAAAATAGGGTAGGAGCCAGATAAACAAGGTCCGCAGCAAGTATGTAACAATATGGTCATAATTTGTTATTATTGGTCTTCCGAAACAATTTTTCCCGATAGAGTCCAATTGCGGGCTGAATCAATTTTTACTTTTACAAAGCTGCCTATAAGACTGCTGTCGCCTTCAAAATCTACAGGTCTGCCAGTACGGGTTTTGCCAAGCATTCTCTTGTCTGAACGAGAAGCCGTTGATTCAACGAGAACTTCGAAAGTTTTGCCAACCTGTTTTTGGCTTTCCTCATTAGAAATCTGATTCTGAACTTCTATAAGACGTGCTAATCTGCCTTTTTTTACTTCGTCACTAAGTTGTTCTTTCATAGAAGCCGCTTTAGTACCCGGTCTGGGAGAGTAGTAATACATATATGCAGATTCATATCTTATTTCTTTAACGAGGTTAATAGTATCTTCGAATTCTTCTTCTGTTTCGCTTGGGAAGCCGCAAATAATGTCTGTGCTCAGGCTGACATTGGGAATATGCTTTCTGACTTGATGTATTAAATCAATGTAATGCTCACGAGTGTATCCGCGGCGCATTAATTCAAGTATTCTGTTATTGCCCGCCTGAAAAGGAAGATGATATTGTTCACATACCTTTGTAAGAGCAGAAATCCTCTGTATTGCACTTTCTGTGAAATCTCTAGGATGAGAAGTCAGAAATCTTACCCATTTAATGCCGTCTATTTTTTCTATTTCTTCTAAGAGAGTTGCAAAACCTTCTTTCATGCCTAAGTCTTTGCCGTAGACATTGACATTCTGGCCTAATAACATTATCTCTTTGACGCCTTTAGATGCTAAGTCTCTGATATAAGCGAGTAAATCTTCTATTGGACGGCTTATTTCAGGTCCTCTGACATAAGGAACTATACAGTAAGAGCAGAAGTTGGTGCAGCCTCTGATAATATTAACCATAGCCGAGAAAGGTCTTGTTAACACTATGCCGTCTGTGGTTTCACCTTCAAAAGTTCCTTTGTTGGCAAAACTGCCAAGAGCTTTTTTCTTAAGAGTTTCCTCTAATAGATGAGGAAGCTGGTTGATATCGTTTGGTCCAAAAACCATGTCTATCATCGGCAGTTCTTTTAAAAGTTCTGCTTTATGATTCTGAGCCATACAGCCAGAAACCCCAATGATTAAACCGGGTTTCTGTTTCTTTAACGGGTTAAGAGAACGTATTCTTCCGAATAGACGTTCTTCAGCATGCTGTCTGACACTGCAGGTATTAAAAAGAATTAAGTCTGATTCTTCTTCGTTTTCTGTTTCTTTATAGCCAAGAGGAATAAGGATGCCGCGAATACGCTGAGCATCAGCTTGATTCATCTGACAGCCGAAAGTATGTAAAGTAAAATATTTATTCATTTCCATAAGTTGCAATTCTATCATATTCAACGGTTTATTAGCAATCTAACTCTTATAACTACTCTAACTATTTTAACAATTCCAACAATTCTAACTATTTTTATAGTAGATAAAACTCAAATTATGTTACTATAGCTAAAAATGGAGGGAAAAATGAAAACTCTGGAACTTTATATTCATTCCGCAGAGGAACAGACTGAAAATTGTGAATTAGCAAGAATACCTGAAATACTAAAAGAACATGAAGAATCCTGTTTTAGAAGTTCATTTTTTTCAGAGGATGCAAAAAAGAATTGTTTTGGCCCTTTAACTTTAACCTTTGCAGTAAGAACTGCAAAAGATTTGCTATTAGAAGGCTGTGAATATCAAGGCCTTGAAGTAAAACTTGAAACGGCTGGAAAGTTGCTTCCGGCTATTCCGGCACATTCAGAACTGCAAAAACTACTCGAAGCTCCAGATACTATTGTTCATGTAAATGGTCATATTTATAAACCAAATACCGAAGTTTTCGGTTTTCAACAGGTTTATGACGATTCTGTAAAATGTATTGATGGATTGAAGAAACTCGGTTTTAACAATGAATCAATGGCTATTTATGCTACTCCCGATGATATAACCGTAGAAGTCAGCCCTTCTGCTATTGGACTAGAAGGCAACAGCGAACTCTCTTCAAGATATTATAGATTATTATGTCATTTGGCTGACATTAAAGAAGTAGGCGGAAAGCCTCAAAAGACTGATGTTAAGACAATTCTTCTAAATTCAGTGCTTCCTGAAGGGAAGATATTATTGCCAGGCAGTCCACATCCAACATTGCGAAGAGTAAAAGTTGGGGTAGGGGCTTCCCATTTCGCTTATGGTATAGCAGCTTTTTCCGATACCTGTGGAAAAAAGCGTTCAAAAGATGAGTGCATCCAGGAAGTTTTAAACTGGTTAAAGTTTATTGATAAAGAATTGCCTGCAGTTAAAGGAATTAGAGAGCTTCTTGATACTTTGCCAAATATAGCTTTACCAGGCAAATCAAACAAAAGCCAGATGGTTCAACCTGCTGCCAGTGCTGCTTCTGCTGCTTCATCTTCAACTCAGTCATCTGGTTCAGCAAAAAGCTTTATAGGCGTATTTCAGTCTCTTAAATCAGAATTGGAAGACTCAAAGAATGATTTTAAAGATATACCTCAGGGTGTAACCGCATTTTCTACTGGTCTAGATAAAATTTTGGGTCATGGATGGTCTATTGGAGGACTTCATTTGATAATAGGCGGCAGAGAACAGGGAAAGGCTGCTTTTGTTCTTCAACAAGCTATTCTCTCAGAAAATAAAATACCTGTTTTATACGTTTCTTACGAACAGACTCTGAAAAACTTTGTTATGAACACCGCATGCTTGATTGGAGGAATAAATAAGTCTGAAATGATGGCAGGCCTTGTAGGACCTAATGCTAATCAGGTTAAGGGAGCTTTATCTGCGGCTGTAGATAAACTTCAGGCGAAGCTTTCTCAGAATTTGTATTTCTCTGGTATTGAAGCTGGAAGAGTGAAATTCGAAGCCGATGATATTCTTCAGCTTGCTGATATGCTTCCTGAAGCAGCTAGTAAAATGATAGTAATAGAATCTATTTCAGAAGATGACTTAGGTGAAAATGCTCCAGCTCAGTTGCAGAAGCTTAAAGCAGCAGCAGCGGCTAACAATTATTCTATCCTAATGAGCATTCACACAAAAAATTCTCAAGTAAAGCGTCCAAATATAATTGAAGAATCAGATATTGATTGTCTAGGCAAATATCAGAGATTCAGCGACACTATTATCAATCTGGAAACAGAAAAGACTAATCTCCGCAAATTTGTAGCTTTAGTAAAAGGACAGGTTGATGCTGCGCTGGTTGCTAATCTTGAGCAAAAAGCTTTGCAGCTTTGCGGTGGGAAAAAGTTAAAAACAGATTCATATTGCTTCTCTAGAGTAATTCACAATAGAAACGGGAAGCGAGATATGATTCTCTTCCTTTACCAGCCGGATATGGGAAGATTCTTTGAACTGGCAACAGTCCCGCTTTCTCGCCCCTAATTTGCCAAGCAAAGCATGTGGGGTGATTGGTTTGAGGTGTGATGTAAGACTATAATGTAGGAAGTGATACGCTTCGCCGTCTCACAGATTGCGACTGCAATCGTCTCACAGAGGCCTTAGCCTCGTCCCACTTTTCATAGATTTGTAGACTCTAAGCAACCACTCCAATCATAACCTAATGAATAACAATAACTACAATAATTACTAAAAACAATAAAAACCGAATTTAAATGAATGATATAATATTCAAAAACAGATATATTGTATATGGCAGAGTACAGGGCGTCGGTTTCAGACGCTTTGTTCTTCGCTGTGCTGATGAATACTCGGTTGGCGGTTGGGTTAAGAACCGCCCCGATGGAAATGTAGAATTAGAGGCGATAGGAACTCAGGCTGAATTGAGTGGTTTTTTAGAAAAAGTTGCTCAGGGCTCCTGGTTTTCTAACGTTGAAGAAATAGAAGAACTTGCATCAAGTCAGATTGATATCGCCTCTAGGGAATTCCGTATAGTTAGAGGATAGGGCCAAGCGAAGCTAGTTTTAGCTTAGTTTAGCGCACAAATCGTTTAGTGCTTCGCTTAGAGTTTCTGTAAAGGTTGGGTGTGGTCTCATAGCTATCATTAGCTGTTTTACGGTAAGTTTGTTGGCGATAGCCTGTGAAAGTTCACAAATCATTTCTGTAGCATGTTCGCACATTAGGTGAGCGCCTAACAATACGCCTGTTTCAGCATGAGCTACCAGTTTCATAAAGCTACGGTCGCCGTTAACAATCAAGTTACGGGCATTAGCACCTAACAAGCCTTTGCCAACTTTAACCGGAATGCCATCTTCTTTTGCCTTAGCATCTGTTAAGCCGACAGAAGCTATTTCAGGGCGAACGTAAATACAACTTGGAACCAGATTCAAATCCATCTTGCTACCCTTCCCAAACATAGCTTCTACACAGGCTGTACCTTGAGCTGAAGCTACATGAGCAAGCTGAATGGCTGATGAAACATCGCCGACAGCATAGATTCCAGGAATGCTGGTTTGGAAATTACCATCTACAACCAGTCTGCCTCGTTCTGTTGCTGGTTGCAGTTCTGGGGCAAAGGTTCCAACAAAGTATGGTTTGCGGCCGATGGCACAGAGCACAACTTCGCCTTGAACAGAACCTGCAGTGCCTTTTTGTTCATAGTTTACCTGAAGACCCTTTTCTGTCTTTTCTACGGACTTGACCATGGCATTCAAAGCCATTTCAACACCGCGTTTTTTCAAAATCATGCCCAGGTTTTGTCCAAGTTCACGATCTATAATAGGCAGTAATCTGTCTAGACCTTCTAAAACTGTTACTTTGCAGCCTATATCGTTGAAGAATGTGGCAAATTCTACGCCGATAACACCACCGCCAATAATGACAATAGAATTGAAGCGGCGGCCAGCACCTGCCAGAATTTCATCAGAAGTCAATACGCCTTCTTGGTCTAACCCAGGAATTGGGGGACGAGCAGGTACAGAACCTGTAGCAACAAGAATTTTTTTGCCGCTAATCATTTCTTCACCTTGTTCGCCAGAAATTTTTACCTGACCAGGAGCAGTAATTGTGCCTAGACCATGTAAAAGCTCAATATGAGCTGATTTAAACATGCTTTCTATGCCAGCAGACAACTTGGTAGATATTTCTTTATTGCGTTCCAATACAGCATCAATATTAAAGTTTACGCCTTCAGCAGTGACTCCAGCTACTCCACCAGCATTGATTTCATGATAGAGACTTGAAGAATGGAGCATATTCTTAGTGGGTATGCAGCCTCTGTTCAGACAGGTTCCACCTGTCTGTCTGTTTTCTACTACAGCCACAGAAGCACCAAGCTTTGCGGCTTTCAATGCTGCAACATAGCCGCCGGGGCCGGCGCCGATAACTATAAGATCAAATTCTTTCATTGTCATATCTCCTGTTTTGCCAGCAGGCTGATGATATCCTGCCGTATATCTGGTTTCAGCTCAGCGGCGTTAATAGCTTCAGCGAGCTGTTTCATAGAAAATTCTATATTGACCAAGGCCTGTTCTAAAATAGATGCCAACTGCCAGTCCATTGAGTCGGTATAAACCCGAACTTTGTTGATACGACCTCGCTCAATTTCTAGGTCTAAGACTAATTCTCCCCAGGAAAAGCGGTCTGAACAATTAAAGTTCATTGGTAAATCTCTGCCGTAGAGCCATTCTTTGCTGGCATTACGTTGACGCAATAATTCTATCGCATTTGAGTCTAAATCTTCTATTCTCAGTTCTTGGGATTTTAGTTCGTAGACTTTTTCAAATGCTCTGACCATGTCTTGAGACAAGCTTTCACAAGTCATAGATGGAGCTAGTTCACGCAGATTGATTACTCGTGACCGTACAGAAGCTACTCCCTTAGCTTTTAGTTTTGCTGGGGAAGGGCTGAGATAATGTTCAACCTGTTCTAGATTGACATCTATCATTAGTGTACCGTGATGGTAGCTTTTGCCATCGTGGTGGTAAAAAGCGTTTCCGGAGAACTTGCAACCTTGAGCCAAAACATCGTTGCGACCGGAAATTTCGGCCGCAATGCCGTTGGCTCTACAGGCTTCTACTATTACTGACAGATGTTTTTGCAGATTATAGTCTTTATCACTGCAAAGAAAAGTAAAATTCAAATTGCCAGTATCGTGATAAACTGCGCCACCTCCCGATAACCTTCGGGCTAAGTGTCCGCCGTCTTCTTCAAGAGAACCAACGCGGCATTCCCGCCAAGGATTTTGGTTGCGGCCAATTACTACTGTATTGGCGTTTTGCCACAAATAGAGTATGCATTCCCCCTGCAGAACATTATCCAGCAGAACCTCTTCTAATGCTAAATTGTAATATGGGTCAAAGCTGTGACCTTGGTATACGGCTATTTTTTCAATCAAAGTAATTACTTATATATGGGTTACTCGCCTTAAAGACGCTACTTGTGGTAGCTACGATGCTGCCCCGCTATGCGGGGAAGCTGTCACGTAGTGACTGAAGGGGGAGCAATGCAAAGCATTGCGTAGTTGGTCACCCCTCAGTCAGACATTCGTCTGACAGCTCAGCGACTCGCTAACCTCCTGTTGCTCGCTTGCACGCCGCCCTCCATGGCGGCAGCCCTCAAGTGGAGCCTTTAGAGCCCTTTATCCCTACACCCTACACCCTACATAAAGGGAGAGATTTAGGAAAGCTTCTTCTGAAGGACTGGTGTGCGTGCTGCCCTCACTTCATCTGGACGGCCTATATAGGCGTTGTGCGGAGCAGAATGCATGGGTTCCGGATCGGTATGTGCCTGCTTGTAAAGTTCATGGAAGACTTCTGCTGCCATATCCAATGTTTCCTTGCTTTCTGTTTCTGTCGGTTCAAGCATTAGAGCTTCGTGAACGATGAGAGGGAAGTACATTGTCGGCGGATGCATACCACGGTCAATGAGTGACTTGGCTATATCAAGAGCGCTGACACCGGTTTCCTTCTTGAATTCGCTCAAATCAAGCACGAATTCATGCATGCAGATGCGGTCATAAGCAGGTTTGAAACTGCCTTTTATGCGTTCCTGCAAGTAGTTGGCATTAAGAACTGCGTTAACAGCTGCTTCTTTGACTCCTTCTCTTCCAAGTGTCAGTATGTAAGTCAAAGCTCTTACTACAACTAGGAAATTGCCTGCGAAGCTTCTTACCTGACTGCTTTCTTTTCCATCCATCAGAGTGGAGTGGGGTAGAAATTCCTTTAAAAAGTCTTTGCAGCCAACTGCACCTGCTCCTGGTCCACCACCACCGTGAGGAGTTGCGAAGGTTTTGTGCAGATTCATGTGGATACAGTCAAAACCCATATCGCCAGGGCGAACTACGCCCATTACAGCATTAAGATTGGCGCCATCGTAGTAACAGAGACCACCGGCTTCATGAACTAGTTTGGTGATTTCTAGAATGTTTTCATCGAAAATACCAACAGTATTTGGGTTGGTAAGCATGAGTCCGGCAGTATCATCGCCCAAAGCGGCTTTTAATGCTTCCAAATCAACACAGCCATTAGGAGCAGAAGCGATATTTACTACTTGGAAACCGCACATAGCAGCAGTAGCTGGGTTAGTTCCGTGAGCAGAATCTGGAACGATAATCTTAGTTCTCTTTTTGTCACCGCGGGCATCATGATATTTCTTAATCAGAAGAACGCCAGTGAATTCACCATGAGCTCCAGCTGCTGGCTGGAATGTCATGTCATCCATACCAGAGATGGCACACAACATCTTACGTGCAGTATCAAGCACTTCACGACAACCCTTAGTAGCGTATTCTGGCGCTAGTGGGTGAATGCTGGTAAATCCTGGTAACTGAGCCATTTCTTCGTCGATACGAGGATTATACTTCATTGTGCAAGAGCCAAGAGGATAAAAACCGCAGTTTACACCATAAACATGGTGGCAGAGTTCTGTATAGTGACGAGAAACTTCTGTTTCACTCATTTCTGGCAATTGGGGTGCCTTAGCGCGGGCAAATTCTTTTGGCAGAGTGGTTTCTTCTACATCGCATTTTGGTAACAGAGAAAGACTGCGACCTGGAACGCTTTTATCAAATATCAGTTTCATGCTAGCACCTCCTTAACAATGGCTACAGCTTGGTCTAATTGAGCTTTGCTAACCTTTTCTGTAGCACACCAGAGTATGCCTTTTTCTACCGGAAGACCACCAAGAATGCCTTTATCTTCCAAGGCTTTCAAAACCTGTTCGGCTTTTGGCATTACAGTAACGAATTCGTGGAAGAATTCGCCGTTATAAAGCATAGAAACACCAGGTATCTTGCAGAGTTCGCGAGCTAGATAGTGAGCTTTTGCATGGCACTGACTAGCTGCTTCCTGCATACCCTTTGGTCCCATTGCTGCCATATAAATGCTGGCTGTGAGAGCACAGAGAGCTTCATTAGAACAGATATTGGAACTGGCCTTTTCACGGCGTATATGCTGTTCACGAGCCTGTAGTGACAGAACATAGGCTGTATTGCCCTTGCTGTCTACTGTTTCGCCTACGATACGTCCTGGTAGCTTGCGCATGTATTTGGTTGTGGTTGCCATAATTCCCAAGTATGGTCCGCCAAAGCCCATAGGCATACCAAGAGGCTGACCTTCTGCAACAGCTACATCTGCACCGCATTCTCTCGGCGACTTGAGTATTGCTAAGCTGATTGGGTTGCAGCCCATAACATACATTGCACCAGCTTCGTGAGTCTGTTTCCCTATTTCTTCGGCATCTTCAAGTAGACCAAAGAAGTTTGGCTGCTGAATATAAACAGAAGCTACATCTGGAGTAAGCATTTCCTTGAGGGCAGAAGTATCAGTCTTTCCATCCTTCATAGGAATAATGCGCATTTCGTTTCCACTGGCATAGCAGTAGGTGCGAACTGTATTGATAACATCTGGATTTGCAGCGGCAGAAACAAGTGTAACTGTGCGCTTGCGGTCGCGGCACATAGCAGCAGCTTCGGCTGCGGCAGTTGCACCGTCATAGACAGAAGCGTTTGAAACGTCCATTTCTGTTAACTGACAAATCATGGTTTGATATTCAAATATAGATTGCAATAGCCCTTGGCTGAGTTCAGCCTGATATGGAGTGTAAGCAGTCAGAAATTCTTCTTTTGCTGGAATATACTTGACTATACTTGGAATATAGTGGTCGTAAGAACCAGCACCACGTAATATTGTGTGGAAGCGCAGATTCTTTTCTGCCATAGCAGTTACTTTACGTCCAACTTCCAGTTCACTCATGCCTTCTGGTATATCAGGACCATTTTTTAATATCATGCTTTGGGGCACACCGGCATAGAGTTCCATTTCATTCTTCAAGCCGAGTGCTTTAAGCATTTCCTGGCGTTCTGCCAGGGTTGAGGGAACATAACTACCCATTATTTAGCCTCCTGGGCACAGAAAGCTTCATAGGCAGCAGCATCCAGAAATTCTTCTTTGCCAGATATTTCATTTACTTTTATAATCCAAGCACCGTATGGGTCTTTGTTCAATTTTTCTGGAGCGTCTAAGAGTTCTTCATTGATTTCGCAGACTGTGCCAGAAACTGGGGAAACCAAGTCAGATACGGCTTTAACAGATTCAACATCGCCGAATGCTTCACCGGCTGTTACTGCATCGCCTACTGCTGGCAGATTGACGAATACTACATCGCCGAGAGCGTCTTGAGCGTAATCGGAAATACCAACGGTGGCAACACCGTTTTCTTCTTTAATCCATTCATGAGATTTGGTGTAATTCAATTCTTTTGGGTAATTCATTTCTTTTCTCCGTTTTATATAAATTAGGCAGCCTCCGATAGGAGGCTGCTGTAGTAATTACAGACCGATAATTCCTGCGAAGCCGTTCAAGGCTTCTTCCATTTCAGCATCACTGAAGCAGTAATGCATTTCAGTATACTGGCTGCGAAGCTTTTCAACTTCATCAACAACTTTGCGGTTGTTCAATACACAGTCAGCAATCAAACCAGCTAGTTTGGCAAAAGCATCCTTACCGAAGCCAAAGCGTGTCATTTCACTTACGCCCATGCGCAATGCGCCGGAAGCAGTGAAACCTTCTTCTTCAGGAGTAGCCTGATAGTTAACGATGATGTTGTTGCCTTCAAGACGTTCTGCAATTTCAGGACCCTGTGCATAACCAACATGGACGATAACCTGATGAGTTTCAGTGTAGCTTATAGAAGGATCGCCAGCAACGTCTAAACCAGCTTCTTTCAAACATTTAGCAAAGTATTTAGCGTTTTCAATAATTGCCTTTTGATAAGCATCTTTGAAAGTGTTCATTTCATATGCTGCCATCAGCATACCCAACTGAGTGCCAAGATGGTGATTAGATACGCTGCCTGGGAAAGCACGTCTTTCGATTGTTTCCCAAAGACCGTATTTAAGTTCGTCTTTTTTGTAATTAACGCCTATAACACCTCTTTGAGGACCAAAGAAAGTCTTATGAGTAGAACCAGTGACGATGTCAGCACCTTCTGCAAACGGTTTCTGGAAATGGTCACCAATCAAACCAAGAACGTGAGCCATATCATACATGATAGTGGTCTGCATCTTCTGTTCATCAATGAACTTCTTGATAGCAGCTACTGGTTCTTTGTGAAGAACCATGCTCTTACCGAAGATGATAAATTCTGGCTTGTATTCGTCAATAATCTTCTTGGTTTCTTCTACGTCAATCTTGTATGGATTGTCTGCGCAAACTGGGAAAGCAACTACAGCACGTTTTTCAGTGACTGGGTCGATAGCTGCGTAATCATGAAGAGCACCCATAGGCTGAGCAGAGAGGTGACCACCTTTAAGGATATGGTTGTGAAGAACATAACCTAAGCGCTGTGGTTCAACTCTGCGATTATAGCGGTTCTTCCAATCCATTAAAGCTGAGAAAACGGCAGTATTGGCCATTTGACCGCTGATAACACGAGTTTCAACTTCGGTGCAGCCGAGATATTGGCGCATCTGTTCTACCAGCATCTGTTCTACCTGGTCAATAAATTTTGTTCCCTGATAGTAGAAAATATCTTCATTATTGAATGAAAGGCTCTTTTTATGTTCTGCATAGCGGAAAGACGGATCAGAAGAGCATAAAAGCTGAACTGCACGGCTGGCAGTATTTTCAGAAGGAATCAGGTTGATGCATTTCTTCTGTCTCCACTGATGATTGTCTTGAGCCAATTTGATTAAATCTAAAGCCATTCTGTGCTGGTCGCTGCCAACTTTAGCTTCAGTTTCTTCTTCAAGTTTATAAATTATAGGTCTGGCAAATGGCGGTGAATCTACACGCATATGTTCCTTAACAATTACTGCATGCAAGCGTTTACCGCGAATATCAACTTCTACTATGTCATCAGTCTTGATATCGCTGTCAACATAGGCCAAACCTATAGCACGTTTTGCGGTTTCGTCAGAATATCTAGAAGTGATGCCTTGGCCTTCACACAAATAATATGGAACCATAGTTCCAGAAGTTAACCAGCCAATATGCTTGTCGCCTTTATATATAGGCATTCCAGCGCGCATTACACCTCTATCTTGTAATGCAATAGGAACTAGTCTGCGAGGCAAGTCGGCCATATCGCTGAAGTCTTCTTCTCTGATGCGCTTAAGTGCTGCTGACTGTTTTTCCAAAGCAGCTCTGCCTATGTAATCACCCTTTTGTGGTGTGAAGCTGACTGCTACTTTTCCAACTGGGACAGCAAATATCGGTATTTCTTTGCCACCAGCGTCTACGCCAAATTCGTGTCCATAGAGTGGTAAACCTGCTTCAAGACGCAGAGTGTCGCGGGCACCAAGACCAGCTGGCTTAGCACCTAATTCTATAAGACGGTTCCACAGCCATTTAGCATCTTCTGTATGAATGAAAACTTCATAACCAAGAGGTTCACCAGTATAACCGGTTTTGGCTATTCGGGCAAAATGACCTTCTAATTTTACGGAGTTAAGAGCGTTGCGCATTGGTTCAGTTACTTGAACACCACCAGTTAAGGTAGTAAGCATTTCTTTACTCTTTGGGCCTTGAACGGCTATTGAAGCCCATTCATCGCTGACATTTCTGATTGTACAGTTAAAAGATTTAATCTTTTCTTGTAGATAGGCTAAGTCTTTTTCTGTATTGGCAGCGTTTACTACTAAGAAGAAACGGTCTTCTTCAAAAAGATATAGATAGGCATCATCTATTGCTCCGCCATTTTCATTGGGGATAATACAATACTGAGCCTGATTCAATTTCAGTGCCATTACGTTGCTGGTCAGAACGTGTTGTAAAAACTTAACTCGTTCTGGGCCTTCAACGATAAGACGACCCATATGTGAAACATCGAACAGGCTGCAATTATGGCGTGTATACAAATGTTCACTTACGATTCCGCTGGGATACTGCACTGGCATGTCCCAACCGCCGAAATCTACCATTGTTGCGCCGGCATCTAAGTGGGTCTGGTAAAGACAGGTACGCTTCAATTCGGTCATTCTCTTCCTCCTAAATATATATACTACTGTTGTGTTGATGGATTATTTAACTCTTAGGGTCTCTCTTTAACCCATCATCCGAAGTATATATTTTTTTCAAATTATCACATTATGACTTCGATATCAAAAAAAAAATATCCCTCTTTAACAAAGAGGGTAAAAGCCAAGTTGAGCTTTGTGGGGTGAGTGTTTTTAAACTGAAAACTGAAAACGGAAAATTGAGAAATGGAGTGGGACGAGGCTTAAGCCTCTGTGGGACGATTTCTACCGCAATCTGTGAGACGGCAGCTGACGCTGCCCGTGGTAGTTGTTAGACAATTACCACAGTGAAACGTCCCACAAGCGTAGCTGTCCCACAGCGAAGCGTAACACTAAAATTGTCGGACAGTTTGCTTGCTCAACCTTATTCTCCTCCGCGGTCTCTTATGATTTCTACCTTCGAATAAGATTTGAGGGAACGAGCCTTGTGCGGAGAATAGAAGGTTTCGCGTCTAACTGTCCTGTGTTTGCTATATGTGGGCAGAGCTTCTCCCGCCCTTATCTCTTTTCCCTAAAATAAAGCGACAGCTTTTTATTTGGCGTCTAAGACGGCTGAAGAAATATCAGTTGCTCCGGCTTCTTCCTGCAGGTATTTGCCGATTTCGTTTAATATCTTTTCCATTTCTTCTTTGGGAGTGATATTGCTTGAAGAGTAAACGAAAAATGCAATCTTTTTTGTAGGTTCAAATACTTTTGTAGCCTGAGAGTCTTTTACTGGTGTGCCTATGGCTTCAGCACCAGTCTTAGCTACTAAGAGCAGTTTCTTAAGAGTAAGAATTTGACCTTCTTTATTGAAAACATATTCTTCTGTTTCGCCACCGACTCTTAAGCAGAGGTCGAAACCTGATTTGTCAAGGTCGAAAACGCTGATAGGCAGCTTATACTTAAGAGATATATGATTGTTTATATCTACTATATTATTGATGTAGTTGAAAATTCCTCTGTTGGTAAGGTCTTTGAATAAGTATTCAGAAGCGGGTCTGCTTCTTCCAGATGGGTGAAAACCGAAAGTCTTTAAAAGGCTTCTAACACCTTTTTGCATGTTGTCAGGGTAGGCGTAGCCTGGTTTCAACATTTCCTGAATGTCGTCTGTTATGGTCTGTTGATACTTTTCGGTAGATGGCTTAACATTTATGTTAAATGCTTCTAAAAAGCCGATTCTTAAAGTGGAATCTGGTAAATCGAAACTTATCTTTGTTTGCATATTTCTTTCTCTTTTCTGTTTTAACAATAAAAACTAATTTGAT
>JAFXRA010000061.1 GCA_017526725.1 Candidatus Rifleibacteriota bacterium | reverse complement strand
TTGGGGCCCATTGTTAGAAGTTTTGCAACTGCGTGAGCGAATTTCTTTTCTTGAGCAAGCATTCTTGCTTCAGTTTCATTAACAAAGAGAATATCTACTTTCTTTATTGCTTCTAAAAGGGTATCTCTAGTGGTGTTTATCCAAAGATTCATAGTATCAAGGGCAATGATTTTGGGATTCTTTACCTGATTGATAATCTGAATCTGAAGAGATGGATGTATATTAGCTAAGAATAATAATTCAGCATTCTTGTAGCTTTCTGGAAGAACAGGATTGAAAGATTCAAAAACGTTTAAGCAGGTGCTGTGAGTGGTTGCATCGCCAAATTCTTCACCATAACTGCCTACCCAGTTAAAGGTATTTCCTTCTTTGCTCTGTTCGAAACCGGTCATGTCGATTCCGTGCTTTTTCAGGAAGTCAATGTGTTTCTGTTCAAAATCTTTGCCTGCAACACCGACTAAGCCTACATTTGTAAAATAGCTTGCTACGGTTGAAAAGTATGAAGCAGAGCCGCCGAGAACTCGTTCACGTTTTCCTTTAGGGGTTTCAAGGCTATCGTAGGCTATAGAACCTACTACTACCATTTTTACGCTCATTGAATATTCCTCCGGTTTAATTGCTGCTGTTAGAATTCTGTTACAGCTTTGTCACAGATTGAATTTAGTGGAAGATACTCGCTTTTATGGTGCATTTATCTAACTTTGTGTACAATCCTGACTAACCTATTATAACATAAAATCAGCATAACACAAAAGAATTGTTGGAATGGTTGGAAGAGTGAGAAGAGTTCTAAGGGCTGAAAGATTCTTTTTTTGTAGTCTACCCATTGTCATAAACGTGTAGCTTTCAGGGGCAAGCCCATACGCTACACTTATTATGACAAATGTGTAGACTATTCAAACCCTTCTAACCCTTATACCCCTTATAACTCTTCCAACAGCTCGCAATGACTGTCTTTTGGAAGTCTCTTTGCTCTAAGCTCTGTTTAATACCCAATCAGCAGCTAGAGAAAGATTAGAAAATGTTGGCACGCTTTCATAGCCTTCAAATGGTTTTTCAGCTATACAGACTGGTTTGACTCCTGAATTCAAGCCTATTTTTATGTCTGAAGTTCTGTCTCCAATCATATAAGAAAGAGATTTGTCTATATTATGATCTTTTAACGCCTGTAAAATTAAACCAGGTTTGGGTTTCCGGCAGTTGCATTCTGCTATTCCCTTATATGGATAATCAGGATGATGCGGGCAGTAATAGATGGCGTCAAGTGTTACACCGCCTGCTTTCAGAAGTTTCTTCATTTTATTATGAACAGATTCTAACTGTTCTTCTGTAATCAGTCCTCTTGATATTCCAGATTGATTTGTAATTAGAATCAGCATATAACCTGCTTTTTGTAGCTTTAATAAGGCTTCGCAAACTCCGTCAAAGAGTTCATAATCCTTTGGGTCAGATATATAGCCAGGGTCTGGGTTTAAGGTTCCGTCTCTATCTAGAAATATAGCTTTGTTCATTGTTCTACCTTTTATTATTTTTTGTAGTTATTGTTCTTTTTTTAGTTATGATTGGTGTGTTTGTTTAGAGCCTGCAGAACTATGGAAAGTGGGACGAGGCTAAAGCCTCTGTGAGACGATTGCGACGCAATCTGTGAGACAGCAGCTAACGCTGCCCGTGGTAATTGTTAAACAACTACCACAACGAAGTGTACCACAGCGAAGTGTATCACTTCCGATATTATGGTCTTACATCATACCTCATACTAATCACCCTCCAAGCTTTGCTCGGCAAAAGTCTTTATTTTAACATTTTAATGCAAGCCCTCTGATATTACTATAGAATTATAGTAAAATGTCGTATAATATAACAAAAATTTTACGGAATAGATTTAGGTAGAATAAAAAGAGGCAAATATGTCAGAAAACCTTGTTGCAGAGATAATCAGTGTTGGAACAGAATTACTTTTGGGGGAAATAGTCGATACTAATGCGACCTTTTTAAGCACCAGACTTAGAGATTTGGGAATATCTGTATATCGGAAGTCTACAGTTGGTGATAACCTTGAACGCTTAACAGAAACCATTAGAAATGCTTTATCTCGTTCTGATATAGCTATTCTAGGCGGCGGTTTAGGCCCTACGGATGATGATATGACCAGAGAAGCCATTGCTTCCTATGTGGGCGAAGAACCTTACGTTGATGAACAGCTTTTCAAGGAGTTGAAAGAAAAGTTTGCTGCTAGAAAACGCCCGATGCCGCCAAGCAATGCTAAGCAGGCCTGGCTTATTAAAAGCGCTGAAACTCTGCCTAATCCCATAGGAACAGCACCAGGTTGGTTTGTAAAGACTAATGATAAAAAGATTATAATCACTCTTCCCGGTCCACCTCATGAAATGACTAGAATGTGGATAGAAGAAGTTGAGCCGAAACTGCCTGTAAGCAGCAAATGCCTATATCATAAAATTATTCGCACAATAGGTCTAGGTGAATCTTTCCTTACAGAAAAAATAGCAAAGTATACCAATATGGCTGTTCCTGGTGTTGGAACCTACTGCCGCGACAGTGGCGTTGACATCAGAGTGGCGGCTGTTGGTGATACTGTTGAAGAAGCTGAAAAAATAGTTACACCTGTAGTAGAAGATATTTGCCGCATTCTATCTGGTTATGTATTTGGTTTTGACGATGAAACCATAGTTTCTGTAATAAAAAAACGCTTGGATGAAAAAAATCAGACTCTTTGCTGCATAGAGTCCTTAACTGGCGGAATGCTTGCCTCACAGATTGCTGCTTGCGCGGGAATCAGTAGTTGTTTTAAAGGTTCCATAACTTCTTATGTCAATGAAATTAAGGAATTTGTTGGCGTTAAGCACGAAACTATAGAAAAATACGGTGCTGTTTCAAAAGAAACTGCTATAGAAATGGCTGAAAGTGTGAAAAAACTCCTTAAAACTGATTGGGGTGTTTCTACAACAGGTGTTGCCGGCCCAGCTCCTTTGGAAGGAAAGCGTCCCGGCACGGCCTGGGTTGCTGTTGCAGGACCGAATGGCGTTGTTACTGATTTTGTAGACTGGCCTGGAAGCCGTGAAATGGTGCGGCAGAGAGTTTGCAAGACAGCTTTGAATTTGATTTTTAAACAATTATAGGTTATAAAAAGAATCTATAAAATTTCTCAACAGAAATAAGAAATAGGAAGTAAATTTGATGTTAAAACGTTCATTTCACTTATTTTTAATATTTACAGCTTTATTATTATCTTTTGAATGCAGATTGAATGCGCAGGGAACGGCAGTTCCAGCTGTTTCTGCCGCTGCTGATTCAACTATTACTATTGATAAAAACAATCAGATGATGCTTGTTTTCGTAGAAAGATTAAAAAGTGGGAATATAAAAGAAGCCAGAAAAATTGCTCAGGAAATGGCTGATTTTTCCAAGAAGTATAAAGATGATGCTAATACTGAATATAAAAGTTTTTATTCAAATATAGAAAAAGAATACTATATTTATAAAAACAAAGAGAGTAAAAAGAAAGTTGTTTGGGTTCCAGAACCAATTGCTGATGGATACTACTTTTTAGCTGTCATGGATTTTCAGGAAAAGAAGTATCAGGATGCTATAGATAATATTCAGAAATGTATAATTTGGAATCCTGTTCGAGCGCCATATTATTGCGAACGTGGCTTTATTTTTCTGAATTGTGGAATCTATGCAGATTATGTAAGTGCTCAGGTTGCTTATGAACAGGCCTTAGAATGTGCAGACAACGAAGAAGACTTTGCCTCTGCTCTTCGAGGTTTAGCTTTTGCTCTAGCATCTCAAAATGAGCTTGAAGAATCTGCTGCTGCTATGATTCTGTCTCAGAAATACGTTCCAGATAGTGCAGATGCAAAAGAACATCTTTTGAGATTGAAAAATCTTGTTCCAAGTTTCGATTTCAACATGGATATCAAGAGAGCCAAGAAAATTCTTGCTGAAAGTAAAATTCAGACTACTTTTTCACCGGAACATGCAGTTGTGCTTTTGAATATGGTTTCTGAACTAAAGCTGCCTGAAGAAAAAGACAAGGCTTTGGCTTTTCTTGTTAGCGCCAATATGATTGACCCAAGCAATAAGGCTGTAGAAAATAAATTAAAAGAAATTCAGAAGTTAAAATAGATTAAACTTTTATAAAACCAAAGAATACAGCGTCCTGATTAGTGACGCTGTATTCTTTTATTTTCTATCTTCAATCTTAATTAATTGTCGTTGGGTGAGAGAACTTATAAGGCAGGTCGCGGTAAATTCTCCAGACTCCGTCTTCTTTGTGCCATACTACTTTTGCCTTGACCAGACCGCTGTCAACGTCTTTGCCAAGCAATATATTTATGACTTTAACACGGCCTGAACAGGTTACTTCGGCAGATTCATTCCCGGTAAATCTGATGGATTCAATTGAATAATCTGAAATTTTAACGTCCATACTATTAAAGCGCTGGGCAGCCACAAGCAGAAGTTCGTTCTTTGTGCTGTTTCCGTCAAATGCATTTCTGAAAGCATCGGAAATTCGGCTTCCTAAGGCATCTAAGTCTTCTCTGTTTATTGCAGCTTGAAGCTCAGCATGAGCAGTTGCAATTTCACCCCATCTCAGGTCAGCGTCAACCTGTGTGGGGTGGGTGTCTCTGTAAGGCATGTTTCTGTAAAGTTTCCAGATAGTTCCTTCCAATCGCCATAGAGCATCAAAAGTCCAGGTTTTATTGCAGGCTATCTCGTCATTGGCATTTTCTCTTATAATAGCACTGACTTTGGTTCTGATTCTGGCAGTGCTGTTTTCTAACAGCTCAGTTTCCATTATTTCCCATGTTAATGAAACAAAATCATTTTTGGCAAATAGATTTTCGAAATACTTAACTACATCTTCCCAGTTTGAGGTGGTATCCCAATCATTTCCAAATGACGGGGATATATAAAGTTTTACCAGGTCTAAGTCTTTTCTTAAAAATGCATGTCGAAGCACTGTATTTGCTTCTTTCAGAACATTGTCTCTGGATATGCATTTTTGAGCAACTTCTTTTGCGGCAGATATGACTGCTGGTAATTCTAGATTGGTTTTGCTTATAGAAGCTTTGGGAAGCTGCATAGAAAGATTTATGGCTGAAGTAAGGGAGGCAATTCCGTCAACATACTCTCTAGCTCTAATGTCTGCTGGGGTTAAATCTTTTTTCAGCAATACGCCCTGCAAGTAGATCATTGCTTCTGCGGTACTGTTTACGTTGATTTCTATATTGCTCAAATCCGAATAACATAATTCGTCTGCTGTTACTCTTCGTAGTAGAGCTATTTTATTTGATACGGCACCAATTACTAATGAATCGGAAAAGGCAACCCCTGTTAGGCTGAAGTTCCCGTTTTTATCAGCTTGAGAAGTTACTTCACCTGCTGTAAGTTTGAAATTGGAAAAATCGTTCAGAGTAGTCAATGAAGCTCTGGCCGAGTCTGTTTCGATTATTTCCGGTAAGTTTATTTTGCCGTAAATGTTAAAAATATCGCTAGATGAAGAAGTATTGAATCTTAAATCGCCTTTATGAGTAGTACAGCCATTAAAGACTAGTATCATTGCCAAAAGAATTATTGAATAAAAACGATTGGCTCTACGCCTCACTTTTAAGTATATTTTGCGTCGCAGCATGCTGCCTCCGGATTTTTTGTTATAGCTATACCTATTTTTATCGGCACTTTCCCTTTTTCAATTGAGATATAAGGTATAAGATTGAAGATTGAAGATTGAAGATAAAAGCTATTAGCTATTAGCCATATAAGAGCAACAGAGCAAAAGAGCAACAGAGCAAAGAGCAAAGAGCGGACAGTTAGACGAGAGGCCTCTATTCTCCGCACAAGGCTCGTTCTCTCAAAGTTTATTCGAAGGTAGGTATTTTCAGAGACCGCGGAGGAGAATAAGGTCGAACAAGCAACTGTCCGCTGACAATTACCTCTGATTGCGTCAGCAATAGAGCAATAGAGCAATAGAGCCTAAGGCTCTGTGGAAAGTGGAACAGTTGGTTACACAACTTGTGATACGGCTGTTTATCCCCTTTCTCCCTTCTCTCTTCACCCTAATCCCTCACAGAAATAAATAAGCACAAAGCTATTCCATTTTTCTAAAAATTTTGGTACATTTTATGAGAATTTTTGGAGGCCAATAAAATGAACGAAACAGAAAATAATAAAACAACAGAATCCGTTGAAAATAAAACTGTAGAAGCAGAATCAACAACTGTCGTCGAGAATACAGCCGGGAGTAATCCTAAACCCAAAAAGAAAAGGGGCTGGCGTTTTTATTTAAAGGTATTTGCTGTTTTTTTTCTGTTAATGCTGACCTCTTTTGGTATTGCAATTTTCTATGTTTTGAATAAATTGGCAAGTGACAGCAACTTCGAAAAACTGGTTAATCAGAAGGCCAGCGAAGCTACTGGAATGAATATTAATTTTGAAAAAATCAGAGTCAGTTTCCCCTCAATTGAATTAACAAACATTCATGTGGCAACAGATTCTGCAATAATGAAACTTGATTCACATATTGCTTCAGTAAAGGTCAGACCAGATTTCTTTGCTGCTCTTAAAGGCAATATCGTTATTGATTATCTTGGAATTTCATCATCTACTACTTTGCTCCAGATGAAAGCGATAAAAAGCACAGATGTTGCTGTAAAAGAAACAAAAACAGGAAGCGGCAGCATAGATTTGAATTCTATTACTTTCCCTTTTAAGAGTTTAGATATAAGCGATATTGTTTTAAATTATATCGATGACGCCTCAAAATCTACTTACAATGTTAAGCTCAACAAGGCAAGTTTATCTCATTCTATTGTTTCATCAGCTCTTCCTTATGAAATTGACGGGGAATGGGTTGGGAAAGCTACTTTGAACGCTAAAGGTGATTTGTATTGGCCAACAAAAGTCACTTCAGATGTTGTAGCCAATTTAAAAGATATTAACGAAGTAAAAAAGTTTGTTCCTGAAGAATACAAGAAATACTTAGATACTGTGACTGGTTCTAATGCCAGAGCATCTTTAGATTACAACATTAGTAATAATTCCGTTGTAGTGAAAAGCTATAATGTTGGAGTTGAGCCTATTTTGAATGTTTCAGGCAGTGCTGCTGTTCCGCAGATGTCACCGCTGAAACTTCAGGCTTCTGCAACTCTTTCTCCTGTCGAAGTTTCTGATTTATGGCCAATGGTAAAAGATTTTGTTCCAAAGGAATATGGCGTTTCTCTAGGGAAAGGTTCTGTCGGAGCAGATCTGGGTGTAAACCTTGACGGCGATAAACCAGTGCAGTTGCGAGCTGTAGTTCAGCCACAGAAGATTGAAATAGCTACAAAATATGTTGAAGATAAGATTGTTTTACAAAAAGGTAATCTTACTTATGACGGTAATAATACAATTGATGCTTCAGATTTTGAAGTTTCTTTGTCTGATACTTCTGTAAAACTGATGTCGTTAAAATTAACTCTGAATGATCTTAATCTAAATGCTGTTTTTGGAATTAATTTAGGAATTGAAGGCTTAATAAAGAACCTTAAAAAGTATCTCAGTGATGGAATGAATAATCTTACCATAAATGGCAGTATAGCTGCTGATGGTAACATAAATGGTAAGCTTTCAGATATTTCTTCACTCAGATTAAATGGTTCTGTTGTTTCTAAAATAATTAATATTATTGAAAAGAAAACAAAAGCTCAGGGAAAAGTTGAAAATCTCAATATAAGATTGAACGGTATTGGTGCAGAAACAGGAATTATTAATGTAGAAAGCCTGAATGTATCTGCAACAGGAGCTAATCTTAATGTTAAAGGCACTGTTAAGAATCAGAAAGATATAGGTTTTGACTGTTCTGCAGATGGCGGCATAAATGTCGGCGAATTTTCCAGACTGGCTTCCGGTCTTTTTAATTTGCCGGTAAAAGAAGGGCAGTATAAAGGTCAGCTTGATGTTTCTGCTAAAGTTGGCGGCAGTGTAAAAGACCCCAAACCTTCAGGAAAAATTGTTGCTAAAGATATATATGCAGATGTTTCTCAATATGGTTTGGTCATCAGCAAATTCAACGGAACTGTTACTGCTGATAATGATAAGCTCATAATGAACAATATCAAGGCAAATGTCCTTGGCGGAGATGTTGATTTTAACGGAACTATAAAAGATTTTAAGAACATGAAGGTTGAAGCTGTAGCAAACGTTAAAGGCGCAGATTTGGCTATGGTTCGAAAATTAATTGGTGCATTTGTTCCAGAAATGCCTGCGGAACTTGATTTTAGCGGCAAAGCAGATTTGAATGCCAGCTTAATGGGGCCGACTTCGGCACCTAAAATCAAAGGCGCTGCTCAGTTAACAGACGCTAGATTCATTCATCCTCTAGTATTCAGACCTGTTGAAAAAATTAACGGACGAGTAAGCTTTAATAATGATGGCTTAAGTTCTGAAAGTCTGACAGCTTATTGGGGAACCTCAAAAGCTAATGTATCAGGTAGTTTGAAAGATTGGGCTAAATTTATCACCAATTTCAAGTTTAATGTTGCTCCGTTGGATGTTACTGATGCTGCAGGTTTTTTCCTTGAAGGAACCGGTTTTAAAGTATTGGGAACAGGTATCGGTAGTGGAACAGTAACAGGTGCTTTGGAAGAAATCAAAGTTGATTGTTTTGCAAATGTTGATGTGGGAACAGTTACCGCATTGATAACTGAAGGCGGCGACTCTATGAAATTCCCTTACCAGAAGTTAAAGGCAAGAGTAACTTATTATAATAGTGCACTTGATATTTCTTCTGCTTCATTTAAACTTTTCGACGGCGATATCAGTGCAAAATCCAAAATACTTCTTGTAGCTTCTGAACCGATTAGATACGATGTTGATGCTAATATCAATCACCTTCAGACCCAGGAATTCCTAAAAGTAAATGCTGACAAGAAATATGAAAAAACTCTGGTCGGTGGTTTAGATGGAATGGCTAAGTTTAATGGCGATTCTACCGGCTTGAACAGCATAAATGGTAATGCGCATCTTGTAATGGCTAGCGGAACCTACGATTCTCCTGACGTTATAAAGTCTATTGCTGAAAAACTCAAGAATCCTTCTTTGGCTTCTGGAACAATAGAAAATGTTTCTGGCGATTATAAGATTACTAATGGCAGAATTTCTTCTAATAATGCTATGGGTAAATCTCAAGACAGCACAGTTATTTATAAAGGTTCTATCGGCTTGGATACTACTTTAGACGGAACTCTTGATTTCGTATTAGGAAAGGAAACCTGTTCAAACAGCAGTTATCTTAAAGATATGCTGGGCAATAAGGAAAACTTGAATCTTTCCTGCAAGGTTAAGGGGTCTTTGACTTCTCCAAAAATTGATTTGCCCTTAGATAATCTGCTTAAACAAAAAGCAAAGAACGAATTGAACAAATTGTTGGGTAAAGACAAAGATGGTGGAGAAAAGAAAGACAGCGGAAAAGTTGTCGATAAAATTGGCGAAGGAGTTTCTAAATTAGGAAAAAGTTTGAAGAAAATTTTTAAATAGTTTTAATTCTTAAAAAAAATTAATATTTTTAAATTAAAACTTTTAAAAAACCTTGCGTAATTTCAAATTTTTCTGTAAACTTATTTGTACAACTTCGGTAATATTGGTACATTATCCTTATAAGTTTATATTTTCATAATGGAGGAAGATATGTCTACAACTTGGACAAAAACTATAGCATTAGTTGCTATGCTTTGCATGCTCCTTACTACTTCAGATGTATACGCCGGCCCAGGTTCTGGTGCTAAGCCCAAAAAGATGGGTTTCTTCGCCAAAGTCGGCAACGCCATCAAAAAAGCCTCTCACAAGGCTGCCGCAGCAGTTAAAAAGGCTGCCAACAAGGCCGCTACAGCAGTAAAAGAAGCTGCTAAGAAGACTGGTATGGCAATAAAGACTGCCGGTGCTAAGGTCGTTAACGCTGGTATGGATACAGGCGTTTGGGCAAAACAGAAATTAACAGGCAAAAAGAACAAAACTTGGGTTTGCGGCCATTATGATAAAAATGGTAAGTGGATTAAAGGCCACTGGAGAAAACTCAATGCTAGTAAGCCAAGTGGTAGCGGTAATACTGCTAATCAGGGCAATTACACTGATCAGGGTAGCTATGGTGAAAGCAGTGATGCAGCAGCCGAATATCCAAGCAATGGCGATGAAGGTTTGTCTGGCGACGGCAATTCTTATGAAGAAAATACTGATATGCCAGTAGCTGGTGATGATCCAGTTATCCCCGAAATCCCAGCAGATGATTCTGAACAGACTAGCCAGGAAAGCGAACAGACTTCTCAGTCTGGTGAAGCTGATCAGGGCAAAGAATTCAGCTATGACACTGAAGTTTCTATGAGAACTATGGGTATGCTCATGGATGACATCGTAAAACAGTCTCAGAGCATCAATACTTTCAAGAAATCTGCTAATGCTAACATCAACTATTCTGTTGAAGTTCAGTCAGATGTTAACACTACTTATGAAGCTCGTGAAGATGACGCTGGTCTCCTTTCTAGAATCGTTGTATGGGATATCAGAACTCACAATGGTGATGCTGGTAAATACTACAGCTTCTTCCTCAACAAGATGAAAACTCTTGATCCAAAGGATCGTGCTTTGGTTAAAGACGTTGTTGATGAAGTTCGTGCCGGTATCGTTCATGAAGCTAACAACGCTGCTACTGAAGAAGAAAAAGCAGTATTCAATAAGAGACTCTCTGAATTGAAAGGCTATTAATTCCTAAAGCAGTAAAAAAGACCACTTGAAAAAGTGGTCTTTTTTTTTATGTAAAAATTATCTTGCTTTGAATCATGCAAGGCTCTAATATATCAAGAGGGAGCATTGCAGATGAAGGATAAAATTAGCCAGTTTTTCTTAATAATTTCAATTTGTGTATTGATAGGGGTAATTGTTTGGTTGGTTTACCCTAGCCCCTACAGGGTTTGTCATTTTGTTATAACCGGAATGGGGCGTGCACGTTTATATCCTTATACTGCAAAGTTTAAGCCTTATAAAGGTAAAACCATGGGTGGTTCTGCACTGATGGGCGCAGTTGTCAATGAACAGATTGCTTCATATACAGCTAATCAGGAACCTTACTGCTTTATTTCCTTAGGAGCTGAGTTGTCTGGCACTGCAGAAGCTTTTTTAACTAAAGGCGAAGCTGTAGCCAAAGCTTTTGATGCTATGAAACTGGATGCAATGCTTGTTGGAAACATTGATTTCACCTTTGGAAAAGAAAGACTTGCTCAAATTGCTAAAACAAATCGTTTTAAACTTGTTTCTTCAAATGTAGTCGAAGAAAGCAGTGCTAAGAGTCCTGATTACTTCTCTGACGAACTTATTTTGGATTTACCTTATGATTTGAAAATCGGATTATTAGGAATTACTCCTATTGAAACTCCTAATTTGGCTACTAAAGAGAGCGTTGCGGGGCTTTCTTTCCAAAAACCTGCTGATGTTTTAAAGAAGAAAGTTGATGCCTTAAGAGGCAAGGGTGCTGATATAGTCGCATTGATGACTCAATACAATAAAGAGTATATAACAGCAGAAGAGTGGCTTACTATTGCTTCTGCATCTCCAGATATATGTTTTATGCTTGATTCAGATATAGAAGCCCC
>JAFXRA010000060.1 GCA_017526725.1 Candidatus Rifleibacteriota bacterium | reverse complement strand
TATTGGAACAGGATTTTATGCATTAGAACCAGATATAATAGTAACCTGCTATCATGTTGTGGAAGGTGCTACGAACATAACTGCAAAAACTAGTAAAGGAGATATTGTTTCTATCGAAGGAATAATAGATTATTCAGAGGAAAAGGATATTGCTTTATTGAAAGCTTCTTCAAAGAATTCTACTCTATTAGAGTTACAAGCTAATATGCCAACTCCAGGAACTCCAGCCTATGTTCTGGGAAGTCCGAAAGGCTTAGATTTTTCGTTCTCTGATGGTGTAATAAGTCAAATCAGACGAGGAAAAGAAACTTTGTAATCAAATTTGGAGTAAAAATAATGAAATATGTTCAATTAATTATTTGTTTATTAGCCTTAGTAGTATCTACGGGTTGTAGTTCTAATGAAACATTTGTTATCAAAGAAATAAACCTTGAAATGGTTAAATGTCCATCGGGTAGTTTCATGATGGGAAGTCCCCTAGAAGAATATACTCTATTAAAAACATGATTGGTAATTCGCATAAAAAATGGTATGGATTTGAGTATGAAGAAAAATTACATTTAGTCACAATTAGCAAACCATTCTATATTGGTAAGTATGAAGTAACTCAAAGTCAATACGTTGCTTTAATGGGGAAAAATCCGTCAAAATTTATTTGTGCTAATAATCCAGTAGAATCTGTTACTTATGATGATGCTAAAAATTTTTGCGAAAATCTGAATTTGAAATATTTAAATGTTCTTCCACAGGGTTATAAATTTGATTTACCAACAGAAGCTCAATGGGAATATGCCTGTAGAGCAGGAACAAATACTGCTTTAAACAATGGTAAAAATCTTACAACTTCTGATGGCGTTTGTCCAAATCTTGATGAAGTTGCTTGGTATGATAAAAATGCTAGTGCTACTACGCATATTGTTGGGCAGAAGAAGCCAAATAATTGGGGTATTTATGATATGCATGGTAATGTTTGGGAATTGTGCCTAGATTTATATGGGGAATACCCAAATGAAAAAGCAAAAGACCCTAAAGGTGCAAATACTGGCACTGACCGTGTCACTCGTGGCGGTGGGTGTAATTTTATTGCTATAGGATGTCGTTCTGCTCTTCGTTATCACAACGACCCTAAAAGTTATGATCAATTTGTTGGTTTTAGGGTTGCTCTAGTTCCTATTGAATAAAGCAAAAGTCCTCTTAATAGCTTGATGAATGTTTTTTCGTTTTTATTCAATCTAATTTGTCATATAAATAGCATATTTCATGCAATAAACTATCATGTGAAATAAATATATTTAGTAATATATAGTAGTCCATCTGATGAATTGATATAAGGAGATGACCAATGACCAACAATCTTCCTATTGATATAAAAGAGATTTATTTACAAATAAAAGAAACACTTATTGAATCTAGAAAACAAGCATATACAGCTGTAAATTCTGCTATGGTTCAAGCATATTGGCAAATAGGAAGAATAATTGTTGAACATGAGCAAAATGGAAATCTTCGAGCTGAATACGGTAAAGCTTTATTACAAAACCTTTCTAGCAAATTAGAACAAGAATTTGGTAACGGCTTTTCTGTTCGTAATCTACAACAAATGAAAAAATTTTATATGCTTTTTCCAAATACGAACGCAGTGCGTTCGCAATTGTCTTGGACTCATTACCGCTTGTTAATAAAGATTAAAGATGATAAAGCTAGAAATTGGTATATGGAAGAAAGCATCTGCTCAGCTTGGTCTAGTCGACAATTAGAAAGACAGATTTCTACTTTATATTATGAAAGATTATTAGCAAGTAAAGAAAAATCACCTGTGATATCTGAAGCGAAAGAATTAACCAAACAAGTAAAATCAGAAAACTTCATAAAAGATCCTTATGTTCTAGAGTTTCTAGATTTAAAAAATTATCCTGCTTTACGTGAATCAGACTTAGAAAAAGCTCTTATAAGCAAATTACAAGATTTTCTATTAGAACTTGGTCGAGGATTTTGTTTTGTTGCTCGTCAAAAGTTAATGCGTTTTGAAGATGAAGATTTTTATATTGATTTGGTCTTCTATCACAGTATTTTAAAATGTTATGTGTTGATAGATTTGAAAATAGGAAAATTAGCTCATAATGATATTGGGCAAATGGATAGCTATATAAGAATGTTTGACGATTTGTATAAAAATAATGATGATAACCCAACAATAGGCATAATTTTATGCTCTCAAAAAAATGAAGCAATAGTTAAATACTCTGTCTTAAATGAAGCAAAGAATATTTTTGCTTCAAAATATCAGCTAACTCTTCCAACACCAGAAGAACTACAGAAAGAACTAGAAGAAGAAAGAAAGAGAATAGAAAACAAAGATTTGACTTGAATATATATATAAAGCAATATTGGCTCTAGCGAAAAGGAAATATTAGATGAATAAAAGCTTTAAAACCAGTTACTATATTCATTCAAAGGATGACAATATTTGGGAAGATGATTTATTAAAAAGGAAAGAATATTCATTAATTGGTGATTTTGAAAATAAGGATTTAATAGATCTATTTAGTGGTTTATCTGAATTTTTTGAGCTATCTTTAAGGGATATGGAAAGTGTATTTTCAAAATTTAATATACTTTCAACAATAAGTAACGAAAAAACTTTATTTCCCGCAATAGTTTTGTTTTATATATGTACGCAAATTAAATATCCTAAAGTTTGGAATAGATTTATATCAAATAAAAAAATAAAAAGAATTGATTCTTGCTTTGATAAAGAAGATAAACCACTAAATGATGATTACCTTAAAGCCTGTGTTGGTGATTATTTTTATCAATTTTATTCTATTGTTATATATAACGATAAAAAAGAAAAAGAAAAATATATACAAGAATATAGAAATAAATGCAATTCCGTAAATATAAATAGAAATAAAATAGACTGGGAAATAATAGATCGTTATAAAAATGAAGCAAAAATAAATAAGGAAATTTATGAGAATTATAAAGTATTTGGAGAGAAACAAGTTGATTTTGTTGAATTAGTTGGAGATGCTTTTACTTATATACTTTCTGAACCCGAACCACAACCAGGTTATATTTTTATAGATAATAATATCTCAAATCTTTAAGACTTCACTTCTTTTTAATATATAAATGATGGATATAGTCTGTATGGAGTTGTGGTTTTTTAGTATTGTTATCTCCTTTTGCTTCGCAAAATTCACTTTCCCCGATTTTAGCGGGGAAAATCTTTATGACATATACTTAATATGCCAATAATAAGGTATTTCAGAAGAAGAATTTAATAATATAATAAATTCTTAAAATTAAAGCTAGTAGATAATCAAAAAACGCCTGAGTGTATCAGGCGTTTTTGGTGTTTAAGAAAGATTTAGTTTTCTGTTTTATTTAGAGTGATATTGCCGTTTTCGGCGACGGTCAGGTAGCCAGCAGCTTTGTTAAACTCTACAGCGGCTTCCATCAACGTGGTGAGGTTAGTACCAAGACGTGAGAAACCAAGCTGTTTTGCGGCTTCTTTTGCTAAATCGTCAGGAGAAAGAGCAATTTGGTCTGAAACTATTTTATAAACAGCATTAGCAGCTTCAATTATTGGAATATCCTTTGAATCACGTTTATCAGCATCGGTTTTGCCTGCTCTGCAATCGCTGTAATCATCAGGATTCTGTTCAGCTGTCCAGTAAATTTTCTGACCATCAGACTGTTTTGTGACTTTGAGCGAAAGATTGGCATAGAATTCGTCCAGATAAGCCTGAACACGAGTTCCTACTCTGGTAATGCCATAGCTTTGAATTAGTCTCTTTGTAAGCAGTCCTTCTGTGATCGGGGCTTCTGTTTTTATTACTTGCAGAGCTCGCTTTTTAAGTTCAGTAGCGTTCTTTCTAGCCATAAAATCTTCTGATGACAAAGAAGTTACAGGCAACTGAGTTGCAGTATAAGGTTTGGTAAATATTCCAGATTCAGAAGTCGGAGCAGTGCCTGGTTCTTCATATTCAACAGGTTTCAGCTCTGCTTTTGGTTCTTCTTTCTTTTCAGGTTCTATGGATTTATCGTTTTTAAGCTTGTCTAAGGTATCTAACAGCTTGTCAACTTCTATATCCTTATTTTCCCACCAATCCATACTCCACATTCTGATTATGTTCCAGCCTAAGCCTCTAAGAACACTTGCCTGTGAAAGTTCTCGGTCTCTAGTGGTCTTGCATTCTGCGTAAACAGGTCCATCGAGTAAAATACCAAGCAAATATCTGTTTTCATTTCTTGGGTCGATTACGCCCAAATCAACCTTGAATTCAGAATTACCTATATTGGTATCAACAGCATAGCCTTGTTCTTTTAAAATTTTGCTAAGACTCTTTATAATGCCGTTTTGAGCTGCATTCTTTTGGGCAGAGAAAGAATAGCCTTTCGGATTCCTAGCAAAATCAAGGAAGTTTCTAAGAGCAATAACGCCTTCTGCTTTGGTCTTGTTGGTGTCAATGTGCTCTGGTAGCATAGAGCTGAATACCATCATTTCACGTTTAGAACGGGAAACAGCAACGTTAAGTCTGCGCCAACCACCGTCTTTGTTCAACGGACCGAAGTTCATAGAGACTTTGCCTTCTTTGTCTGGCCCGTAACCAACTGAGAATATGATTACATCGCGTTCATCGCCTTGAACGTTTTCAAGATTTTTGATGAATAAGGGGTCTTCTTTTTTGTAAGCCCAGCTTTCAAGTTCCAAATCGTTTTTACAAGCTTCAGTAAAGAGATCATCAATTAGGTTCTGTTGAGGAATATTGAAAGTTACAACACCAACGCTGTATTTAGAAAGTTTTGGGTCTTTGCTTCGGCGAATCAGTTCTTTAACAACGGCTTCGGCTTCTTCTTTGTTGAAGCGTTTGCCAGAACCGTGGTCGAAGGTTCCGTTTACATGAACAAAATTAACTTTTGATTCTCTGTCGTCAACAGACGGGAATGTAAAGAGCTTGCTTTCGTAGAAGTTGTGGTTACTGAAAGCTATCAAGCTTTCGTGCTTACTTCTGTAGTGCCATAACAAATGAGTTTGAGGCATATTCAAGGCTAAGCAGTCGTCAAGAATGCTTTCCATATCTTCCAAATCAAGGTTATCTTCATCAACTGCAGCAGAAGAGAAGAATGAGGTCGGCGGCATCTGTTTGGGGTCACCGACGATTACTGCATTCTGACCGCGAGCCAGAACACCAACCGCTTTGCTGGTTGTAAGCTGTGAAGCTTCGTCGAATATTACCAGATCAAAAGGTGATTTGTTGGGGTCGATATATTGAGCAACAGAAATAGGGCTCATGAGCATACAGGGGCAAAGTCTTGGCAAAATGTTCGGGATTTGTCCGAAAAGCTTTCTTAATGAGGTTCCACGCCCACCGCTCTTGATTGCTCTCTGTAAAATACCTAGTTCTGAGCTTTGCGCCGCTTCTCTTGTAAAATCAGGCAGTTTTGCGGCAAGACGGTAGACTATTTCTCTGTTTCCAAGTTCACTGATCTGCTTGTCAAGAGTAATAAAACGGTCTACTTTCTGGTCGAACAGCTTGCCAGAGAAAGAATTTAAAGTTTTTGAAGCATCTATGGCTCGAGAAGCGAGTCCTTTACTAATAGCTTTCTTATAAGCTCCTAATATGTCATCGTGGTCCATGCCTTTCTGGTAAGCTTCAACTATAACGGCTAAGCCGGAATCTTCTGTTTCTTTTGCAGTCTGATTCCAAAGAACCCATTCTTTTATTTCTTCAACGTGCTTCAAAATGCTGCTGCACATTTTAAGGTCTTCAGCAATGGGGGCTTTGAATTGTTCTACAGGCTTAGGTTGAGCGACTTTTGCAAATTCTTCCCATACCGTTATTTTGTCTTTATTGGCTTTTTCTACTTCGCAAGCATCTTGAGTAAGCTCTTTATTGCTGCATAGTTTAATTCTCAATTCTTCATCGTTATAGAGTTCATTAAATTTTGTAGAGCTTTCCCTGGCGGCATTAGCATAATCTCTGACTTTGTTCCAGTCTGTATTTTCACCGTTGTAAAGAGAATCCAGTTCTGCTGTATATTTTTTGAATAGTTCGTCTGCTTTTGCTTTTTCAGATTGATATAACGAGAGATTGGAAAGATCCGTTCCCAGAGTATCTGCATTAACAGAAGCTTTTGCAAAGGCTGAAACCTTGCTCTTTAAACTCCATAACCCGAAAAATCTGGGAATAAACCATGAATTGCTTTTCTGAGTGTGAGTTGTTGATAATTCGCTACCGTTCTGGTCGAAGAATTCAGGTTTCCAATTCTTTTCCAAATCTGCTCGAAGTTCTTTTGATTTAATGAAATGGTCAGCCATTTCAGCCATTTCTGTCATGCATATATTCATGCCTTTGTGATCAGCCCAGGCCTTGGGCAGATATGACCATTTGGCAACCTGTTCGGCAGTTGTTAATAGTTTTGACCATTCCAGGTCGTCTTTTATATCGGTTAATCCAGCTTTATTCTGGAAATCTACCGCCAGAGTATGTAGCTTTTCGAGAGCGTTCAAATACTTTTCTGTTTTTGAATTGAGCTCATCTTTTAAACTCTGATTGTACTCTGTGCACCCAACTCTAGAAAGAGCGTGTTCAGCCGGGTGACCTACTGCACGGGCAGCATTTATAAGAGATTCTATTGCGTGGCTTTGTTTATTGAGGAGCTCAGCGGTGATGCTTTCCAAAGCTTCTGAAGAAAATGCAGGAATATCTGGAAAGTTTGCATTTAGCTCATAATCATTTATAAGCTGGTATATGCTTAAGCCATAGCTTTGTTTTTTGTGCAGGTCTTCGGAGTAGATATCAAGTTCTTTTCGAAGTTTTGATAT
Source organism: Candidatus Rifleibacteriota bacterium (assembly GCA_017526725.1). Next base: position 1,997 of record JAFXRA010000060.1, on the reverse strand, counting down.
TTCTTCTGCTTTCTGTTTGTATTCTTCACTAGCTTTGGGTCTGCGAAATTCTGTTGTCTGCTGTAGCTTTTCCAAAACTGCTTTTTTGCGTGATTTATTAGAGTGAAGTTCGAGACAGAAGGGGGCTAAACCTATTGAAGAAAGGCGTTTTTGAACAACTTCCAAGGCAGCCATTTTTTCTGCAACGAAAAGAACGGTTTTGTTCTGCCCAAGAGCATTTGCAATTAATGAGGTGATTGTCTGAGATTTACCTGTTCCTGGAGGGCCGTGAAGAACAAATGATTTGTTTTCGCAGGCGCTTCTGACAGCAAATAGCTGAGATGCGTCCGTTGGCATAGCCATGAACACATCGTCTTCACAAACATGGTCGCCAGTTTCCATGGTTTCGGCTTCCCATGTGAGCTTGCCTTCAAGAAGACTTTTAACTATTTTGTTCTTTATTAAGTCGTCAGAGCGGTTTGTAAGGTCATTCCACATTACAAACTGTGTAAATGAGAATATGCCTACTGCAGCTATTTCCAGAACTTCCCAGTTTTCCTGAGGTTTAGCATACTCGCGAATTGTATCGAAAATTTTGCGTGTATCAAGCCCGTGTTCATCAAGGGGCAGGGGGTCTAAGCCTTCAACTTCTATTCTGAAATCCTGTTTAAGCTTTTCTAATAGTGTGATATTAAGCTGGGGGTCATCGTCTCTCAGACTGATTGTATAGCCTTGTGCCGCTGATTTTCTGATAATATCTATTGGATAAAGAATTATCGGTGCGTAACGGGCCGGTGGGTTGTTCCCCTTATTAGATTCAAACCACTTTAAAAGCCCGAGTGCCAAATAAAGCGTATTGGCACCGTTTTCTTCAATAGAACTTTTGGCTGAGCGGTAGACTTCTTTGATAGCTTTTTTTAATTCGCCTTCTGTTAAAGATGAATAAAGATGGTGCTTGGCAAATTCCTTCTGAAGGTCTTCGTCTTTGATTTCTGTTTTTAATAAATCATCATATTTGAATTCTTCTTCAGAAAAGACCAGTTTTTCTGGTTTGGCAGTGATTAAAAATTCTTCGCCGTCTGCTAATGCGTCTTCTAGTTCATTTATTGTATTTGTTAGAAGTGGAATCAGCGTGCGAGACTTACGCATATTAATAAGCTGATTGCGCAAACCCAGGTCTAGAAGTTTTCTTTCCCACATGGCCTTTTTGGTCTGATACTGGGGTGGAAGAGCATTTGTGCTTGTGCCATTCACTGAAGCAACTTGGGGATTGGAAGAATCTGCAGAAGAGTTTGTCTGCGGTGTTGTTTGACTATCAACAGTTACACTCATTTATACTCACCTTTATATTTATTGTCTTTGAATATTTGTTGTAGATATTATTTTATAACAAATTTCTGTTTTTTTTCATCATAAACAAGTTTATTGATGTTTTTATCAAGCCAGTTTAAATAAAAACTGAATAATTCTCGCTTTTCTTCGAAAGAAATACGCTTATTTTTTAAACCAATGTCTGGTCGTTTTTTTACATCAATACGGCGGACTAATTCTTTATAGCATTGAATTCTAGCAGGAGGAAAATCATCGTCAAAACCTTCTATCAATATATATAATTTCTTTGGATCTGAAACTGGCAGAACATCGTAACCATATTTTTTGAAACCTTCATATATTATTTTTTTGTAATCTTCTTTTTCATGGGCAGAAAACCATTCTTTAAAACTTATTGTAGGTTCTTCTACTATTTTGAATCTAGTCAAAGATTCAAGCCTTCTAGGTGGGAATATTCTATAAAAAGTATCAGTAAATCCAAAATGTCTAAAATACATTATTTCTAATGCATTCCCAGTTTCTTCATATAACCTTTGTAAGTCATGAATGTTTTTGTTTTCTTCTGAGAATTCCTCATTAACTTTAATAATTGTTTCACATAAATTAACTAAAAAACTTATAGTTCTTTTTCCTCTAAAAGCAGTTAAAGCATCAATTAAACTAGTATAGCCATATATATTTTTATT
>JAFXRA010000059.1 GCA_017526725.1 Candidatus Rifleibacteriota bacterium | reverse complement strand
GTTTCTGTTATTGAATATTTGAAGGAGTTTGTTGGTGTCTGAAGAATTGTCTATAAAACATCAAGGTCTGATTTATCAGGCTCAAAAAAGCATTCTTGCTCATGGCAAGGATGTTAAAGCTATTCTTGAAGTTTTAGGCAAACTTTCTTTAGATCTTTTCAACAAAGAAGGTTTCGCAGTTCTTTCTTACGACTTTGCAGCTCAAATGACCAGACCAATATATAAACAGGGCTTCAAAGAAGAAACCTTAAATCATTTGGCAGAAGAATTCACAAAATTAAAAGTTGAAAAGAAACCCATAGTTCGTAATCAGATTGTTGACGCAGAAGCTGGCAAAATTAATCTTATTCCGATTGGCGATGAAGAAGATATTTATGGCCAGATAGTTTTTGTTGATTCTGAATCAGCAGACAAAGCCGCTGTAAATGAGTTTATAGAAGTTGCTACTGCTTCGTTGGGTACATTCCTTGGTGTTGGTCTTCTTCAGCTTCATCTTGAAGAAATGGCTGCTCTTATTGAAGTTAGCCATGTTGTAAGTTCTACTCTTGATTTGAGAGAATTGCTTACAAAGATTATGAAAACAGCTACCAAGGTTATGAGATGCGAAACCTCAACCGTTTATCTTGTAGATGAAGCAACAAATGAATTGTATTTCAGCATTGTTCAAGGCGATTCAAAAGTTGGAGCTAAGCTGAAAGAAATACGTTTGCCTATGGGAACTGGCTTGGCAGGGTGGTGTGCACAGAACAACGCTCCTGTAATGGTTCCTGATACAGATAAAGACCCCCGCTTCTTTAAAGGAGCAGATAAAAAGTCAGGTTTTGTAACAAGATCCATGATCTGTGTTCCAATGTGCTTGAAAGAAAAAGTCATTGGTGTTCTTCAGGTTTTAAATAGAACTGGAGACATTCCATTCAACGATCATGACCTGGAAACCTTAAAAGCAGTTGCTACTCAGGCTGTATCTGCTATTGAAAACGCCAGACTTTACGAAAATATCCAGAAGATTTATCTCTCTACAATCGAAGTTCTGGCTACGGCAATCGATGCTAAAGACCCATATACAAGAGGCCATTCTCGCCGTGTTACACTTTATTCTGTTGCAATTGCAGAACAGTTGGGGCTTTCTCCAAAAGAAATCGAAAATATCAGATATGCCGGTTTGCTTCATGACGTAGGAAAGATTGGTATTTCTGATAGTATTATCCGTAAACCTGGCCGTCTTACAGACGAAGAATACGGTATAATAAAGACTCACCCGGCTATTGGTGCAAGAATATTAAGACCTGTAGAATTTCTTGCCGACAAGATTCCTGGTGTTCTTCACCACCACGAATATTATGATGGTCGCGGATATCCTGACCATCTGTCCGGTGAAGACATACCTTTGGCTGGTCGTATAATCTGTGTTGCAGACTGTTTCGACGCAATGACGACAAATCGTCCTTACCGCAAAGGTTTAAGCGTAAATACAGTTATTGGTGAACTTAATAAGCTTTCTGGCAAACAGTTTGACCCAGTTTGCGTTCAGGCTTTCTTAAGCGCTTTCGAAGCTAAGATATCACAGTATTTTGAACCAATCGAAGGTTCAGAAGATAATGATATGGCTCTTAAACCAGAAGAAATGGGTACTACTGAAGAACCTGAAAAGATTCAGAAAGACAAGCAGCCTTATCCTCCAATAAGCTGTGACAGTGATAAGAAAGACGAAAAGAAGCTTGAATCTCAGCCTTATCCTCCGATAAACTGCGACAGCGATAAGAAGGAAGAAAAGAAGCTTGAATCTCAGCCTTATCCTCCGATAAACTGCGACAGCGATAAAAAGGAAGAAAAAAAGCTTGAATCTCAGCCTTATCCTCCGATAAACTGCGACAGCGATAAAAAAGATAACAAATAAAATCTATTGAAAAAAACATCGTTATTAATATAACGATGTTTTTTTATTTTTAGTTTCCTAACGATATGTTTATTCTATCGTAAAAATAATCTACCAACCGTTTAGCTCTTTCGATTGTGTCAGGAACAAGTGAAACTCTGTATCTTATAGAACGATAATCATAATCCGGATATACTAAAAGTTTGTCTTCTCTGTCTTCGTCTAACTCAAACTCTTTATTGCCCATAAATGTCGGCATTAGTATTAATCTTCTGATAAAGGCTTCTGGGTAAGCTTTATAATATTCAAAAATTTCAAAATGATTTAATACTTCTTTCCAGAAGTCAGAGATTTCGTATTCATAAGAGTCAATTAAGGAATACATAAAACGGCGCTGATTTTTTAACTTGTTCAGCATTAAACTTCTGAACTCTTTATATAAAGAGTTCCTTTTGAATTCTATTAACTGTTTTGGAATATCTACAGGCTCTTTTGGAAAAAAAATTTCTACGTCGCTTTTGTTCTTTTTTAATTCCTGGTCATAAACAGTTATATAAAAAGACAAAATTAAAGATAGAAAGAGTATTATCGCTGCTGCAATAGTAGGTTTGTTTTTCATAATGAAATTATATCATAGATATGAGATAGAAGATAGAAGATTGAAGATAGAAGGTTGAGCAAGCAAACTGTCCGCTTTTAAAAGAATTTCCTCTATCTTATATCTCAAGTTATGGTCTTATATCTTAAATCTAAAAAAAATATGCCGGGGGAAGAAAAAAAAGCTAAAATTCCTAACAAAAAATGCCGATGAAGTAACAGGTAAAATCTTTCCAAAAAAAATAGAGTTAAGAACTTTAGGAGAAAAAGAGATTATGTTATGTCCACAATGCAATGCACCAATGTCTAAACATTCCCACAACGGTCTTCAAACACCCTATTTCACCCTCAATTGCAGCCACTGCAAGTTCACCGTTTTTTATAGAGGTCAGCTAAACTTTAATAAGTAATCGTTTTGTTGATTTTCTGAAGTAATAATCCTCGGAGAAAACACTTTTATTCTGCTGGAAGAGCAGCGTTTTTTGCCTCTGCCTGAGCTTGTTTTCTCTGTTCGACTTCTGAGGTGTCAAAACGAATTTCGTCTTCGAGTTTTGCAAAGCCTTGACCTAATACTTGTCTTGCGTCACTGACAATAATAAAGGCTTTGGGGTCAAACTCATAGACTATTGTCCTTAATAGTGGTAATTCACCGCGTTTTATAGCGGTCATTAGAATATTGATTTTTTTACCTGAGTAGATTCCTATTCCTTCTAAAGTTGTCGCTCCTCTTCTCAAGTCTTCTATTATTGCCCAGCCAATTACATCTGGTTCAGAAGTAAAAACAAATACTGTTCTGAAGTTTGATATACCTTCTAGAACTATATCTATTACTTTACTTGAAATATAAACGTAAATCAGACTGTACATTGCAAGATGCATACCTTTGAAATAGGCACAGGCTATTAAAACAGCGGCGTTTAAGCACATAGAAACATGAGCGATTGGGAGTTTGTAGGAAAAATGTATTATCTGTGTGATAATATCTGTTCCGCCAGTCGTTCCGCCAGTTTTAAAGATGAGTCCCATTGCAACCCCAGATGCAATTCCGCCATATAAAACAGCTAAGAATAAGTCTGTTGTGAGTGGGTGTACTACAAAATGACTTTCTATAGAATCTAAAAATGCCAAATATGGCGAAAATTCAGCAAAATGATAGGCTCCCATCATTAAGTCTGTTGCTATGGAAGAAACTACTGTTACATAAATGGTTTTCCAGGCTGTCTTTTTGCCGACCATTTTAACCTGCATAGCAACAAGAAAAACATTGCCTATTAATATTGTTAAACCAATTGGAATCTGTTTTATTCCATATAGAATGGTAGCAACTCCGGTGAGACCAACAGGGACAATGCTGTTTGGCGCTGTGAAAGCTGCAACACAATAACCTAAAAGCCAAGAACCAAAGGTCAAATAAAGGAAATCAAGAAAACGGAGAGAATTGTTTGATTTTGCCATAATTCAATGTTTAAAAGTATGACTATTTATTGTTAAAAATATTTTACTTAGGGTGAGAGATAAGATCTTTCTTATTCGTGGAACCAGATATCAATAGCCAATGCAGAAGCTAAGGCGACCATAGCTAAGCTTGAATCGGGTGTTTCTGCAAGCATTTCTATGTCGTAATCATCGGCAGTAGTTAAGGCTTCACGTAAAATTCCGCCAAAACAATGAGTGATTTTTGCGATATCTTTTCCGCCTATATCTTTAAATTCAAAGTTTTTAAAATGCCAATCGCCTTTTATGGTTCCAATAACCTGTTTGCGTTCATCAAAAACTTCTATAAAAGGCTTAAAAAACCAGGAATTGGATTTTAGAATACAAAGTATGCGCCCTTCAGAGTTTTTGACTGTGAAAGTTGGTTTTATAAAAGAAACCGGCTGATACATTTCTAAAATGTTTGTTCCTTCGCTAGAAACCATTTCTAGCTTAACGGGAAGCAGAGATTTATCTAAAAATGCTTTAGCAATCTTAAGTCCAATTCCTGTTTTTTCGTCAACAGCGGCCAAACCACAGCCTGATTCAGGATCTGAAATCATGTAGGATTCATTGACGCTAGTAGCGCCAATGGCTTCGTGAATATGATATCTTCTCTTGTAAGCTATAGTGGCCATCGCTGTTTATCTCCTTACCAGATCAAAGCGGTAGTTTTAGCAGACCATTCGATTGGTTCAATACCTGATCTTGTTGCAAAATCAAGTAAATCACCGTAAACTTCTGTATTAATAGCTGCTTTAAGGTTTGCTGTAGTAACGTCAGCACCTGGTTTGAGTCCGAGTTTTGCGAATTCTTTCTGCCAGGCTGCTTTTTGTTTTGCATCGGCTGTTTGCCAAGCAGCTCTGATAAGATACCAAGTTAGCTGAAAGTCTTCTAGAGCACTTTTTTCATCTTCGTTAAATTTAGAAAAACCAGTTCTAATGCGCATTGCTGTAGCGTCAACGGTTAATTCGCTGGGCCATACTGGATTATTGGGGTTTGCAACAAAAGCCAAGTATTCAGATAATGCTTCTACAGACTGTCTTGTTACTCTTACTTCTTTATTGCCAACAACGGTTTTAGCCAGATTTTCTTTTAATTTTTTATACTGATTGGCTGCTAAGTCATTCTGACCTTCTAATGCAGCAACAGTAGCATCAAAATCTTTTTCAAGAAGCTGTCTTACTGGTTCTGCGTCTTGATTTGAGAGTTTATTCAAAGATTCTGCAAGTCCAACAACATCTAAAAAATCATTGAGTTGTTCTTCATCCATGTTCTTGCTTTCGTCTATAATAGCCTTAACAAAAACCTGTTTCTGAGCAACTGTCATTCTTGTTCCTACAACAAATTCCATAATTCTAATCTGGCAGTCAACTGATTTGCCAGTAATAACTGGGTTGGTTTCTCCAAAGAATTTATCGTTGATGCCATTATTAATATCTGCTGAATAAACTGGAGCAAAGCAGGATAAAATAAAAGCTATAAAAAGAACTGTTAAACTAAGCTTTTTCATATTTTCCCTCCATTAATATGATTATATAATATAGATTTTAGGCAAAAATAGCAAGATTATAATTTAGAGAGAAAGTCTTTTTGTAAAGAATTACAGCCTTAAAATCTCATCAACCAACAACAATAAAAACAAGGTTATTGGATATATAGCTCGGGTCTTAGAGAATAGTCTTTGGTGTCGAGGCTGTAGATTGTTACAAAACCGGAGGTGATAAGATGACTGGCTGGGTCTGACATTATGATAAACCCTGGGGCATCCCATTCGCCAGATTTCTGAGATTTATCAAAAAAGTATTTTACTATTTTGGTAACATCTATAGAATTTCTTGTTCCGCTTTTTATAACGCCTTTGCAGAAACATCTTGGTTCAAAGTCCCCGCCTTCATGCTGCCAGGGCATAGCAGATGTAGCATTAAACCATGTGCAGCCGCTGGGAATTCTCTTTCTTTCTCTAAATATATCATAGCCGGGAATAAAATTTTGTGTGAGGGGATAAACAACGACAGGTATTTCTAAATCAGATTTATGAGATAGAGCAGAAATAAATAAGAATGCTTTTTTGGGCTTAAAAGTCTGATAATTAATTCCGTAATAATCCATAGCGGAATCTATTCTGAATCTGATTAAATATCTTAGAGTGCTTGGTCCGCCCCAGACTCCAATTTCACCGGTTTTATCTCCTCCGGAGTTTTTGTTTGATTTATATGCTCTGTTATCTGCCTGGGGATGACGAATAAATGCATCGTAACCACTTCTAACGGTAATTGTAGATTTAATAGATTTTTTCTGAGACCATTCAGGATTTACCTGAAAGAGGCATTTGGGGCACTTGTTCGTGTCTATGCCTATTCTGTATTTGCACCTTGGACATGATGTCAGCGAAAATGCCGGCAGACAAAAACAAAAGATGAAGAATATTGTTAGAAAGGTTTTTCCTTTCATCTTAAATTAATTGCCTTTTATTGGAATATTTGTAGCCGGCGGCAGTTTTGAAGAGGGTAAAGATTCTATTTCATTCTTTATTTTATTAAGCATTTTTATGGAATAAGCACCCTGCTGGCTTGACGGCCCAAGAGCTTTGGCTATTTTAGAAAAAATATCTTCTGCGTCTTTATAAGCTCTGCGACGGTAGTAGACCATTCCCAGGTTGAGTTTGAGAGTATTGTCGTTTGGAGTTATGGTTGTTGCCATAACATAAGCTTTTGTTGCATCAATAAGTTTACCAGATTTGTAATAAAGATTACCTAAGGCTGAGTAAACATATGCTGCTCTAGGATTTATTCCAACAGCTGTTTTGAGAAGTTCTTCAGCTTTCTTCATGTTTCCAAGACGCATTTGATTCATGCCTTCGTCAAAGTTCTTTTTGAATAAATCCTGTTTCTTTCTCAATGCAGAGATTGCATTTTCTGTTTTTCTATATTCTTCAGGAGTCAGAATCATTTCCAGGGCAGCTAGTGCATCTCTTCCAACAATTGAGTCGTCGTCTTTTAAAGCCTGTAATAGAGCACTCTTGGCTTGTACTGCATGCATGGCACCTAATGCTCTTATAGCCGCTCTGCGTTCTTCAATATTGTCTTTTTTCTGGCAAATCTTGATAAATACTGGAATTATGGAGGCATCTCCAATTACAGAAAGGGCTTCTATATAAGCAAGGCGTGAATCAGGGTCTTTTTCTGTTTCGAATCGTTTTTTCAGTTCTTCAAAGCATCTTACATGAGGAATCTGAGATAAAGCTTTTATTATATGATTTTTAAGGTCTAAGGTATCTTCGTCTAACAAACGCAGCAAATCAATAAAAGCTCTGTTTACATGCATTTCGCCAAGTATTCTTATTGCATGGAATTTTAGAGTCCAGGCTTCTCTTTGAAGTGTGGATATTAAAGCTGGAACAGCTCTGGGATCATTCAGTTTGCCTAGTGCTTCAACAGCTGCGCACGCCATATCTTCGTCATCGTCTTCTAGTATTTCTGCTAATGCCGGTACAGCGGAAGTGTCGCCAATATCTCCGAGCACCTGGGCTGCGGCTATTCTAGCAGGCCAATATTCATCTTTAAGATGGGCTTCTATTATATTAGAATCATTTGAGGTGCCTATCTGGCCGATACAGAGTATGGCCTGGCGTCTGACTTCTTCTTCATTGCTTTCCAGCAATTTTAAAACACTTTGATGGGCTTCTTTTTTAAATTTAAGAAGAACCCGGCGAATCCAATAGTTAATGTGTTCATCGTATTTCCCTAAAGCATCACAAAGTATTGGAACCATTGTTTTTGCGCCCATTTGTTGGAATATAGCGCTTATACTTTCTAGAACACGTCTTTTATCTGTTTTTAACAAGGCGAATAAGTCGTCAATTATTGTGATTCCATAATTAGACAATGCTTTTTGGGTTGCGTCTCTGATTGATTCTGAAGGATCTTCTAATAGCTTATACAACAGCATTAGCGAAGATGGAGACTGAATTTTACCTATTGTTCTGATTATCCAGTATCTTATTTCCAGGTCATCAGATTCGTTAACAATTGTTGTAAGGTCTAATAGAATTTCTTCTCCATAAAGGCTCAATATTTCTGAAGTTGTGTTGCGTATTGTCCAGGATTTGTCTTTCAGCCTTTGCATTAAAACAGGAGTTATGCCCTTAGGTTTTATTTCACCTAATGCACGCAGAGCCCAGTATTTCATGTCTTCATTATCAGATACGAGAACTTTTAAAAGAGGCTGAACAGCTAATTGCTCAAAAGAAGTTATTGCTTTTGAAGCACTTTTTCTTACAACCCAGGCTGGGTCAATAAATTTTTCAATAATCTGGGGAATGGCGGCCGGTTCACCAAAATCGCTCAAAGCTTCTAATGCGGCCATTCTAATTTCAGAATCAGGGTCTTTTAAAAATCTGATTATTTCGTTGAATGCACTTTTTTCATGCATTTTCCCTAATATTTTAATTGACCAGAAACGTCTTTCTTTGTCATCGCATTTTAGAGCAGCAACAAGAGGCGATACTGCTTCATTGCCCATATCTGTGAGGGCTTGAGCGGCTAGATTTCTTCCCATCCAGTATTCATTAGAAAGAGAATCCATCAGGTAGGGTATAGAATGTGTGCCGAAATCTTTAAGTATTTCATAAACAAGGTCTCTAACCTGTTCTGATGGCTGAGATAAGGCTTCAAATAGCTTAGAAGCAATGTTGGGGTCGCCAATTTCTCTTAAAGCTCTTAATGCGGCTACTCTAACGCCAGTGTCGCTGTCTTGAAGCTTGCTTAATAAGAGATTTGTATAGCTTCTGTCTCTAAGATGCCCTAAACAGGTAATAGCCCAGAATCGTATGTTAGAATCTTTATCGGATGTTGCAGCTTTGAGAGCTTCAACTGCAGGACGCCCCATTTTTGTAATAGCCATGGCGGCTCTGCTTCTGATTTTCCATGAATTATCAGAAAATAGCTTTATTAAAGCGGAAAGCTTATTTATAGGCTGTTTTGATAAACTTTTTGCAGCCATGTTTGCGACTTCGTCTTTTATATCATAGAGAAGACTAACCAAGGCTTCAAAAGCCAGTTCATCGTTTGTACAGCCGCTTAAGGCTCTTGCGGCTCTTAATCTGACATCAGCAGATTTGTCTCTTGTTAGCGGAATTATCAATGAAGACAGATTTTTAGGAGAAATCTGAAATAGTGCTTCTATAGCGGCACATCTTATGTCTCTGGAACGGTCATTTAGAACATGACTTAATGGTTCAGCTGCTTCTATATATTTTAGCTTTCCTAGTTCTCTGACAGCTCTTAATCTTTTTGTAATTAAAGTTGATCTTAAATCTGTAACTAAATCTTCTATTTCATTTTCTATTTTTTTATCAGACTTTCGTTCTGTCATTTGAAAACCCCGTAACCAAAAGAATCATAAATCTCTTTGTGAAAGAATCATATCTGAAATATTAAAGCAGACGTTGTTGCCAGCACCTGATTTTAAGCCGGAATCGTAAACAATCAAAACGCGCTTAGGCATTATAAGATCACCTTCTTCGCCAGCTTGTCTATTTAGTTCATCAACACAAAGATTTCCGAAAATATGAATTTGATCGCCACCAGTTATACTGTTTTTGGCATAAATAGCTGCTTCAATTTTTGCTTGTGTTAAAGAGCGGTCTAGTTTAACGCCTCCGTTTAATGCAACAAGTGATAAAAAGGTTTCGCCATTTTCGTGTTTGACATCATCTGTAATGATAATATTACCAGTACAAACAATCATGCCTCTACCACTTATTCTTCCGCCGATACGAACGTTTCCGTCAACAAAAATGATGCCCCATACTGATGCCGGGGTGGAATAAGTACCTTGTAAAGTTAAGTCTTTTTCATGAAATTCATGACAATAATCTTTTGCGTTTTTCTTTATTCTTTCCAACTGCATTGGTTGAAAAACATCCTGATTTTTTGCAACATAATCAAATTTTGTTGTTACTGTATATGGGTCGGAACTGGGGTAGGGTGTTTCTGTAATACCAAGAACGTAAGGTTTTAATTTTTGATAATATTTAATTATTTCGCCTTCATAAGTTGTGTATTTGCTTAAGTATGGATCATGCAGTTGATTACTGCAGAAGAGATAGCCTATTTCGGGTCTGTGATATGACTGAGTGGAATTATCTTCAAAGTAGTTGATTATATCATCTGCAGCAAAGAAGGGCATGTAAACATGAAGTCTGCCGTTAGTTCTTACTTTGCCCCAAAGATATGGGTGCAACTTGCTGACAGAAAAGTCTACGAAGTCTTTTATTTTTATATCGGAGATTTTCATACATAAATCTCTGATAACTTTTAGAGTCTGAACTCTGACGTCTCCTTCAAAACTAATGTTGCTTCCCATGTTGGGTTCCCAGAAAAATTCACTGTCTCCTGCTTTCCCCATAGTGGCTTGGAAAGATTCTTTTGTCTTTGTGGCTACTTCATGAACCAGTTCATGAAGTTCTCTTATTATGCTCCAGTTTTGTAAACGAAATTCTCCTTCGCGGAGATATTCATCTTTTTTATTGGTAACAAAAAGAGTGTAATGCTCTGCTGGTGGTGTAAGATCTGAGACCTTCAAGTCTTTCATCAACTCTATTTTTCTTTGAGCACTGCGGTAATTCCCTGTAGCTTCTAATCTTAGATTGGCTTCCCAGCCGCCTAATGATTTGTCTGCATAGGTTTCGCGGCTTTCTCTCTTATAGCAGTTTAAGCTCTGAGGAACATCAATATATTCGTCAATATAGCTTTTAAAGGGAGTGCTTCTAACATTGCCTACTTGAACCAATACTTCTGCTGTTCCGCCATCAACAAGCTCTCCATCAGTTATTTTAACGCGCATAGAAAAATTTTCTGCTTTGTCTATGTCTAGTAAAGACAATACTTTGTCATCGAATTGTCCTTCACTATCCATAAGCTTTTGAGAAAATACTTCTTTTACTTTTACTAAAGCTTTTTCTAACCCAGCTTCAGCAAGATATAAAGCTTGAATGTTTTCACTGAGTTTAGTGGTTTGAGTACGTTCCTGAGTAAGATAATTAATCAGCATTACACCTAAAATATATAAAACAGCAACAATGCCTATAAGCATAAGCATTGCGCTGCCGTTTTTATTATTTTTTGATTTCTTACCCATCATATAATAATCTTACCAATTTTAGCTTATTTAGACTAGTAATTAATAAAAAAAATATTATTCTTCATCAACAACATTTCTTGGCTTTTCGCCATTAGCATGCCAATTCAAATAAGATTTTATAAATGGTTCCAGGGCACCATCCATGACTTTTTGTACATCTGAGGTATAATAACCTGTGCGAAGGTCTTTTACCATTGTATAGGGGCAAAAAACATATGATCTGATCTGGCTTCCCCAAGCAATAACTCTTTGATCACCCTGAATGTTTTTGATTTCTTTTTTCTTTGCTTCCTGTTCTAATTCATAAAGCTTAGCTTTCAGCATGCCGAGAGCTACTTCTCTGTTTTGATGCTGACTTCTTTCAATTTGGCAAGAAACAACTATTCCTGTAGGAATGTGAGTAATGCGCACTGCTGAACTCGTTTTGTTAACGTGTTGTCCGCCAGCACCAGAGCTTCTAAAGAAATCGAGTTTGAGGTCGTCTTCTTTTATTTCAACATTTATATCGGTTGGAAGAATAGGCAGTACATCGACAGCACAGAAACTTGTGTGACGACGCTTGTTAGCATCAAAGGGAGAAATTCTTACCAATCTGTGAACTCCTTTTTCCCCTTTGAAATAACCATAGGCATAGAGTCCTCTAATACGCAGAGTTGCTGAATTTATACCGTTTTCTTCTTCCTGTATATCCATTACATCACATTGAAAACCGGCTTGTTCAGAATATCTGGTATACATTCTATACAGCATAGAAGCCCAGTCTGTTGCTTCTGTTCCGCCTGCTCCTGGTTTGATAGAAAGATAAACGTCGGATTGGTCATAAGGTTCATTAAGAAATGTACCTAATTCTAAATCATCAATTGTTTTGTTTATATTATCAAGCTGGGCAACCAGCTCGTTAAACATTTCCGGGTCTTCTGTTTCATACATTTCCATCAGATCAACATTGTCTTTGAATTCTTTTTCTACAGATTCAAAGGTATCGCAGCATTTCTTTAATTCTGCAATCTTCTGATTGATGGTTAATGCTTTATTTCTATCATTCCAAAAATTCGGGTCTAGGGTAGAGGCTTCAAGTTCTCTGATTTGCTCTCGTTTTTCGGGCAGGTCAAAGATGACTCCCGATGCCGGAGAGACGTTCTTGAATAGCTCTGATTTTTTCAGTTACTTCGTATTCCATTGTCTTACTCCTGAAATATAGTCAACGGCTTATACGAACAAGCCGTTTTATACTGTCTGTATAACCTCCGCATTTGCCTATAGATTCTATTTGCAGGACTAGCGAAGAATTTTCCATGTCTACAGATTCTATTTTAAAGTCATTAATTCTATATTCGTATTTATCTAATTTTTTATAATCATTGTCTGCAGGAATTATAATATCTCCAGTAAAAACAGTATTCAAAATGTTTTTTTCTTCTTCCGGAGCTTTTTCTAAGGCTAACATGGTGTCAGGACAATGACGCTGCATGGTTTTTATTTTAAGCATGAGATGCTCTATTCCAGAACGTGCCATAAAGTATGCCTTACGGTTGTTTAATGTTTTTTCGTAGCGATTTCTGGAATTGGCCATGGACCATGATAAAGAAACAATATAACAACCGAAACAGACTATTACACATAATACTATTGGTATTGCCATGCCGTTTTTGTTGTTTTGTTTCATGATTTTCACTTATTTGTAATCGAAGTGTATAAAGCTAAAGGTTTGCTTTATATACCATTAATTGAATTTCTCGACTATTATTATCTTTACCCCACTTAGCAGTAATAGTAATTTTTTTTAGCCCATTTTCTATCTTTGCTCTCTGTATTTGATGGGTATTATAATTTTTTATAGCTTCAAAATTCGTAGGAATGGTTTCAACCATACATTCAAAAGAGACCTGTTTATTGCTTATTTTTATTGGTTTTAAATCTAGTGTTTTGCCTTTTTCTGATTCTATGGTGATGTCTTTGCTTAATCCTTCTGGAATAGCATCAAAAGGCATTGATAAAGCTGTTTCGAGTCTTTCTTCAATACGGTTGAGAATTTCGAATCGGTCTCCGATGTCGGATCCACCCTTGGCATATTCTATTAAAAACATGAATAAGGGCAGAATTAAGGTAGATAGAATAGTCAAAGCAGTCATAACTTCTATGAGAGAAATTCCTTGATTATTCTTTTTTCTACCTATTCTAGCCATTTATTCATTATTCTTACCTGAATCAGAATTGTTATTTGTTGGCACCGCAGCAGTTTTTATATTTTTTGCCGCTTCCGCAAGGGCAGGGGTCGTTTCTTGAAGGCTCAGAGGAACTCTGTGCAGGCTGATTGGGGGTTTCGTCGTCGGAACGATTATACTGCATTTCTTCTTCGTGACGTTCCTGGGCTTCACGTTCTTCGGAGTGCGAATATCTTACTCTGAACATATAGTAGAGAATATCTTCACGTATAGTTTCTACCATATCCTGGAACATGTCATAGCCTTCAATTTTGTATTCTACCAATGGATCGCGCTGACCCCAGCTTCTTAGGTGAATACCATCCTGAAGAGTATCCATGTTGTGCAGGTGATCTTTCCACTTAGCGTCAACAATTTGAAGAAGCAGGAATTTTTCCATTTGATAGAAGTCTTTTTCACCAATTTCTTTGATTTTTTCATCAAGTTTGGCATAAACACGACGTCTGAGTTCTTCAAAGAGTTCTCGTTTCTGGTAAGTACAGAGCTGACCTGGTTCGCCTTTTGATTTCCCGCGTATTATCTTTCCACCGACAGCTTCGATTGGGAATATTTTCTTAACCTGTTCGGCAAGAGAATCATAATCTATATCGTCGGGGTCTACATTATCTAATGCATGACCAACCATGCCTTCCAATACGCTGTCTATCATTCCAAGTATGTCATCATGAACAGAATCTTGTTCAAGAGCTCTTCGGCGCTGGTCATATATTAATGTTCTCTGTTCGTTCATCACGTCGTCATATTTGAGAACGTGTTTACGAATATCAAAGTGATAAGATTCAACTTTGCGCTGAGCAGTTTCTATAGAGCGAGAAACCATGCTGTGTTCAATAGGTTCTCCTTCTTCCCAGCCTAAGGTTTCCATTAAGCCAACAATTTTTGCAGAGCCGAAAAGACGCATCAAATCATCTTCCATAGATAGATAGAACTGGCTGCAGCCAGGGTCTCCCTGACGGCCTGAACGACCGCGAAGCTGATTATCTATACGTCTTGATTCATGACGTTCTGTTCCTAGAATAAACAGACCGCCAGCCTCAATAACATGTTGCTTTTCTTCTTCACAAATCTTAATATATTTTTCTAAAGCTCTTTCGTAATCAGGACCTTCGGTTGAGCGGGTTTCTTTTTTAGCAAGCATTTCAGGATTGCCGCCTAGAAGAATGTCTGTACCACGGCCAGCCATGTTTGTTGCTATAGTAATTGCAGATTCACGTCCTGCTTGAGCAACAATTTCGGCTTCCATTTCATGATATTTAGCATTGAGAACCTGGCATGAATAGCCTCTTTTACGAAGCATAGCAGCTATCAATTCAGATTTTTCAATCGAAATAGTACCAACCAGAACAGGTTGTTTCCTTTCATGTATTTCGATTATATGATCAACAATAGCTTTGAACTTTTCTTTAACGGTTTTGTAAATAACGTCTGGAAGGTCTTTTCTTATGCAAGGTTTATTTGGTGGAATGACTACAACTTCGCATTTGTAGATTTCCTTAAATTCTTTTGCTTCTGTTTCTGCTGTGCCTGTCATGCCAGCAAGTTTACGATAAAGTCTGAAATAATTCTGGAAAGTTATTGAAGCCAGAGTCTGGTTTTCCTGCTGAATAGGAACTCCTTCTTTTGCTTCAATAGCTTGATGCAAACCATCAGAATAACGTCGACCAAACATTAGACGACCTGTGAATTCGTCGACTATTACGACTTCTTGTCCGCGTCCATCTTCTCTAGGTCTGACTATGTATTCTTTATCTCTATGGAAGAAATGCTTTGCACGCAAGGCATTCTGCAAATGATGTACAGAATCCATGTTGTTGTCGGCATAAAGGTTTTCTATTCCAAGAGCTTTTTCTACTTTTGCAATACCCTGTTCGGTTATTGAAATACCATGATTCTTTTCATCAATGGTATAATCGCCTTTAAGACCATGTTCCTGCATGTCTTCTGTTTCTTCTTTGAGAATGTCGCGTGCTACTTTTGCAAAAATATAATACAAGGCAGTAGCTTTTTCTGCAGGACCCGAAATAATCAACGGAGTTCTGGCTTCATCTATAAGGATTGAGTCAACTTCGTCGACGATTGCATAGTTATATTCCGGGCGTTGAACACAGTCTGCGATACTAAGAGCCATATTATCACGCAGATAGTCAAAGCCGAATTCGTTGTTGGTTCCGTAAGTTATGTCTGCGGCATATGCTGCACGTTTTTCTTCTGCATCAAGGCCATGAATATTTAAACCAACAGTCATTCCTAAAAATTTAAAAATCTTGCCCATCCATTCAGAGTCACGTTTTGCAAGATAATCGTTGACTGTTACTAGTAATGCACCTCGGCCAACTGGAATCCAAACATCATTCTTTTCATCGTATATGGGCTTAAATTCCTTTTGCCCTCTTTCTTTAGCTAATTTTAACCATTGAGGGTTTAATTCAAGAGCATTCAGATAAAGGGGAAGGGTAGCAACCAAAGTTTTACCTTCACCTGTTTTCATTTCTACTATACGGCCTTCGTGAAGAGCTAAGCCCCCGATGATTTGAACATCATAGTGGCGCATTTTTAAAACACGTCTGCTTGCTTCCCTGACAGCGGCAAAGGCTTCTTCTTTTAGTCGGTCTAAAGGAATACCATCATATAGTTCTTTGCGGAACTCTTCTGTTTTACCGGCCAATTCTTCATCGGTTAGTTTCTTATATTTTTCTTCCAGATCGTTGACGTTTAATGCTATTTCTCTAAGTCTGTTAATCTGAGTTTCATTAAAATCCGGAATAAAAAATCTTAACAGCTTATAAAGCCAACCTATCATTGTTACTAGAAAACCCCACTTTCAATATTAAAGGCGCGAGCCTGAATCAGTCCCGCGCCTGAAAATTCAGAATTTCATTTTATTTTGAAATGAATTCCAGCTTATTTTTCTTCTGAAGAAATGATATTTACTATTTCTTCAACTGTTCCGGCTCCCATAAGCTCATTTCTGAATTCCTGATAACGCAATAGTCTTGATAATCTGGCAAGAGCCTTCAAATAAAGTCCACCAGATTCTATTGGGGCTGCTATCAAAAAAATCAGGTGCACAGGACGATTGTCTAGTGCATCAAACTCAATACCGGCAGTAGAACGACCAATAGCTACAACAACTTCCTTAACAGTAACAGCTCTGGAATGAGGTATAGCAATACCTTTACCTATTCCGGTAGAACCTACTTTTTCTCTTTCAAGAACAGATTTTAAGAATTCATCTGCGTCAGTCAGATAACCACCAGCATTAAGCATGTCTATGAGCTCTTTTATAGCATCTAGTTTATTGGTAGATGCTAATTCTAGTTTTGTTAACTGAGGTGATATAAATTCACTGAGTTCCAAGGACTGATTCCTCCTGTTAGCTGTTTAGAAGCTGCCTGACTGCTATATTAGTATTCTGGTTCAATAAGACCAAAATTACCATCGCCGCGGCGATATATTACATTAACTTTATTGGTTTCTGCATTATAGAATACAAAGAAATCCTGACCAAAAAGTTCAAGCTGTTCTGCAGCTTCGTCAGAATACATTGGGCGCATTGGGAAAGTGCCGCTTCTAACGATTTTGGGACTGACTTCTGCGGGAGCATCAAGTTCTGCTTTTTCTGCGAAATCTTCACCGAAAGAAAGAATTGTGTGAGTTGCTTGTTTGTCAGCACCTTTGTTGTTTCTTCTGCGGCAAGTAATTTTGCCTTTGTACTTCTTGGCCTGGCTTTCGATTTTTTCGACAACCATATCTATTGAAGCGTAAAGATCTTCTGAAACAGCACGAGCATGAATTGGATTACCAATAGCTTTTGCCCAAACAGTTACTTCGCATACTTTGCTGCGGCTAGTATCTTTTGAATCTTTTACAGCGAGTGTTACATCTACTTCGACATCATCGTCAAAATATTTCTTGGTTACAGAAAGTTTCTTTTCTGAATATTCTTTAAGAGCATCGGTTAATTGTAGATTTTTACCTTTAACTACAAATTGCATAAAATCCTCCATTATTAAGATGGATAGAGACGGTACCTCAAATTTTGTCACTAGTTCGATACTAACACAGTAAAAATTTGGTGTCAAGAGAGTTATTATTTAGAGTATAGAGCAATGAGAGATTTAAGATATAAGACCATAAATGGAGATATAAGATAGTTTCAAACTGTAAGCCAGATAACCAAATTAAGTGATACGCTTTGCTGTGGTACACTTCGTTGTGATACGATTGCTGTTGCAATCTGTGAGAATTGTTGGAAGTGTGAGAAGAGTAAGAAGAGTTGTTAACTTCCATCTTCTATCTTCAATCTTATATCTTAATATCTTATATCTTAGTCTGTCTATTCGCCTCAGCTATAGTAAAATCTTTCTTAATTTTTTCTGCTATAGTTGGTGGAACGTCGACATAATGCATTACTTCCATGCTGAAGCTTGCTCTGCCTTGAGAGAGAGATCTCAGATGAGTAGAGTAGTTGAACATTTCGGCTAGTGGAACCTGGCAGTCTAAGGTTCTCATATCTCCGCGCATTTCCATGTTCATAACCTTGCCTCGGCGAGAGTTAAGGTTTGCAATTATATCGCCAAGATATTGTTCAGGAGTTTCAATTTCAACTTTGCAAATGGGTTCTAAAAGAACAGGGCTGGCTTTTGCCATACCAATCTTCATCGCTTCAATTGCAGCGGTCTTAAAAGCCATTAAACTAGAGTCTACTTCGTGGTAAGAACCATCTAGCAGTGTGACTTTAACATCGGTAACAGCTTTTTTGCATATTGGGCCTTGCTGTAATGCTTCTCTTATGCCTTGTTCAATAGCAGGGAAATAAGTAGCCGGAACTGTACCGCCTTTAACATTGGTTTCAAATAAAATGCCAGTTCCTCTAGGCATAGGTTCAATATCCATGATTACATGACCGTATTGACCGCGGCCGCCTGTCTGTTTGGCATGCTTATATTCTGTCTGGGTCTTTTTACGTAAGCCTTCGCGGTAAGCAACCTGTGGAGCACCCACAGAAGCTTGAACGTTAAATTCCCTTAAAATTCGGTCAACAATAATTTCAAGATGAAGTTCACCCATGCCTGAGATAATTGTTTCTCCGGTTTCTTCATCCATAGATGCTTTAAATGTTGGGTCTTCATCCATAAGCGTATGAAGAACAGTGCTGAGTTTTGTACGGTCAGCCTTTGTTTTAGGCTCAATAGCTACTGAAATAACTGTTTCTGGGAAACTAATTTTTTCTAGAATCGGGTCGTCTTTATCGTGAGCTAGAGTGTCTCCTGTTCCTATTGATTTTAAGCCAACCAAAGCAACTATGTCGCCAGCCTGGGCAGAGTCAATTTCTGTTCTGCTGTTGGCGTGCATTTGGACTATGCGGCCAACTCTTTCTTTCTGACCGCGAGTAACGTTGTAGACTGTATCACCAACTTCAAGTGTTCCTGAATAAATACGAGTATAAACCAGTTTTCCAATATGAGGCATTGTAGCTATTTTAAATGCCATGGCTTCAAACTTTCCTTCAGGGTCTGCTGGAATTTCCACTTCTTCCATATCGTCCTGAGTGTAGCCTATAGAAGGAGGTATGTCTAAAGGAGACGGCAAGTAATCAACTACTGCATCTAGTAAAGATTGAATGCCTTTGTTCTTGAAGGCAGAACCGCAAAGCACTGGCACAATCATATTTTTCAATGTGGCTTCGCGTATGGTTTCTTTTATTAGAGATACTTCTATTGGTTCTTCAGCCATATATTTTTCTAATATGTCATCGCTGCAGGAGGCAAGAATATCAATCATGTTTGCATGGGCTTCTTCAACAGAATCTATCATGCTTTCCGGTATTTCCTGCTGAACCATTTTACCTACTACACTTTTGGGGTCTTCGTGCCAAACCCAGGCTGTTTTGGTAACAACATCGCAGTGACCTTGAAAATTATCTTCTGAACCTATAGGCAGAGAGAGAACCAGGGGAAGTGCCTTTAATCTATCTCTAATCTGAGTTACAACACGATTAAAATCGGCTCCGACTCTATCCATTTTGTTTACGAAAGCAATTCTTGGAACGGCATATTTGTTTGCCTGACGCCAGACTGTTTCTGATTGAGGCTGAACACCGCCAACGGCACAAAGTAAAATTACTGCACCATCTAGAACACGAAGCGAACGTTCAACTTCTGCTGTAAAATCAACATGTCCTGGTGTGTCGATAATGTTTATAGAAGCATCTTTCCAATGGCATTTTGTTGCGGCGCTGGTAATGGTTATACCACGTTCCTGTTCTTGTACCATCCAGT
>JAFXRA010000058.1 GCA_017526725.1 Candidatus Rifleibacteriota bacterium | reverse complement strand
TCACCATTCAGTTTTACAACTGTAACTGTCTGGCCAGTTTTTGTTTCACGTAATGTCATGACTTTATCTCCTATACTCCACTGTCATTGCGAGCGTAGCGAAGCAATCCATTACTGTTTATGGATTGCCACGTCGCTACGCTCCTCGCAATGACGAAATCTATACTAAACAATTATCTTCTGAGCCATCTCTTTACTTATGGCTACTCTACTATCTTTTATCTGTACAATTACATTTCCACAATTTTTGGAAACAATTGAAACTTCAGCCCCTGCTACAAATCCAAGATTTTCAAGAAATCGACGTACCTCTTCTTTTCCCATGATTTTTTTAATTAAAAAGGATTCTCCATCCGAGACCATACTTAAAGGCATTATTTTTGCTCCTATAACGTTAGTTTTAACTAACTCTTATGCAAAAATAAAAGTTAGCCCTTGCTAACTATTTCTTATTATAGTTAGTTCATGCTAACTTGTCAATTAATTCTGAATAATTTGGATTAAAAATTTGCTTTTTGGAGTATTTTTTTATTTTGTTTTTATAAATTCTTCGAGTGGATTTCCAAAAATATCTTTATTTTCTCCATAAAAATAATTTTTCGGACGGATAAGCTCAAGATGATATTGCTTTAAATCTTCCTCTCCAAGCTCGGCAACAGAATAATAAAAATCTCCCTGGTAAAACTT
This sequence comes from Candidatus Rifleibacteriota bacterium, assembly GCA_017526725.1. The sequence continues at coordinate 6,014 of JAFXRA010000058.1, read as the reverse complement.
TACAACAGCACCTGATTTATACTGTCCAACAATTTCACCATTTTCATACTTTACACATTCCGCAAAATTAAAATTTATTTTCTTTGAATTGATTTTATAAGTTCCTGTCCATACAAGAATATTTGTAGAATCTGCATAAGAAGCACGCAGCATTACTCTGTGATTAGGATATAAAATCAGATGATGATAATAAAGCTGCATCTGATTATCATAATTTTGCATAATCCATTCGCTGTCATAAAACGGTGTGTTCTTTTCTGAAAAGCAGCCTGTAAAAAATAACGTTATAAAAATCAAAAAAATTACACCAAACTTTTTCATATCAACAATCCCCTCACATTGCCTTCATCGCAACTTTTAATACAATTTTTCGCCAAGTAATCTTGCCGCAAGACTCACGGCTAGAATCGCAGTCTGATTTCTTACATCAAGAATCGGATTTACTTCTACAATTTCCGCAGAACGAACTTTTCCTGTAGCCGCAATTTCTTCCATAAGAAGAAGAGCCTCACGATTGGTCATTCCACCTGGAAGCGGAATTCCTGTTCCCGGAGCAAACATAGGATCCAGAACATCCATATCAAAGCTTACATGAATTTGATCTATATTTTTAAAGAAAGCAAGCACCTGGCGTATAATTGCCGGAAAGCCCTGACCGTCTATATCGCTCATTGTAAAAACAGTTACCCCAGCCTGCTTCATCAAAAGCTTTTCACCCGGATCTAAATCTCGTGAACCTACAAAGCAGATGTTTTTCGGGTCTATCTTCTGACCTTTAAAATATAAGTCTGTTAGCTCAGGCAAACCGTATCCAGCAGAAGCCGCAAGACATTCGCCATGAATATTTCCTGTCGGCGTTGTCTCTGTTGTATTAAAGTCGCCATGCGCATCCACATAAAGTACACCAACAGTTTTACCCTGTTTTTTAGCTGTAGCACTTACACCTGCAAGAGAGCCCAATACAATGGAATGATCGCCGCCAAGCACAAGAGGGAACTCTCCGGCCGCTGTAATTTTTTCAACTTCACACGCTAACTTTTCGCACGCTGCGGTTATAGGTTTTAAGTATTTTGCCTTAGGATTTCCAGGCTCCTCATATTCCTGAGAAGAAGCCTTAAAAATATCAGTATGTTCAAAGGTCTTATGACCAAGAGATTCAAGTTTTTCCTTGATGCCCGCCAGCCGGATTGCAGAAGGTCCCATATCTGAACCATGACGGCTCGCTCCAAAATCCAGCGGCATTTCTAAAAGATGGATATTCATAATAGAAATTTTAGAATGATTTATATAAAGCGTCAAGAAAAAAAATTCTGCTGCTCCCGTGAAAAACGCCTGTCACCAAATAAAAAAGTCCACAACAAAGTGTGGACTTCAAAAAGTCGGCAAGCACAGCTTGCCTCTGAGCCATTTTTTCGATGAACCTAAAATGTGTAAGGCCGCTGGCGGCCGGTGTTTTATAGCAGGGCGTTAAGAAAATTGCAACGCAATTTTTAGCCCTACCACCATTCCCCTAGCGGCTCGTTTTTTAACGGTTCTTCGATTTTAGGCTTCCTCAAACATTTTCGCAATTTTATCTTTATAAAGATCATTAATACGGAAGCGCATAATTTCCTGTTTAGCAGAAAGCTCTACGCCAACTTCAAACGGCTTTGTAATAAGACTGAACTTTGAAATGCGTTCAAACATTTTGAAACCGTTCTTTGCTGAAATAAGGTTTGCTATTTCAGTTTCATAAAGCTTCTGAATAACTTCAGATTCAAGCAGGTTTTCGTAAGTATCATACTGAATACCATTGAACTGTGCATAATTTTTGATTTCTTCTTCATCAACAAGAATCAAAGCTGCAAGATAGCGCTGGTCCTGACCAACAACAACTGCCTGCTTAATATAGTGAGACTCAGCAAGCTTAGTTTCGATTGGAAGCGGCTCAAGGTTTTCACCACCACGCAAAACGATAGTATCCTTAATACGACCCTTAATACAGAGCTCGTTATGAATAGTCATAATTGCAAGGTCACCAGTATCAAGCCAGCCGTCTTCGCTCAAAACCTTGGCAGTCAAATCAGGTCGTTTGTAATAGCCCTTCATTACAGTCGGACCTTTAACCTGAAGAACACCTTCCTTACAGCGGCCAAGAACAAAACCGTCCTGAGGATCTACGATGCGTGCTTCAACACCACGAATTGGAGAACCAATAGTTCTGAAAATAGGGTCAGCCATAGGACGAACCGCAACAATAGGAGCAGTTTCTGTAAGACCGTAACCTTCTACAACTTCAACACCAATTGCCCAGAAGAATTCATCAATTACCTTAGGGAATGCACCGCCACCAGCAACACCGGCACGGAAGTTTGTTCCAAGCATAGATTTGATTTTTCTGAATACTAAAAGATTTCCAAGACCATAAAGAGGCCACAAAAGAGTCCATGGAATCAGACATAAAATCCACCAGAATACTGTGTGGTAACGTGTATAGCAGGCATTTTTGTTGAACATAAGACGGCTCATAGCCTTCTGAGCTTGTGCAACCTTAACAAAAAAGTTGAACATTGCAAGAACAATACCGCCGGTTTTACGCATTTTCTTTGTGATTCCGTCGTAAACAGCTTCGAATACTCGAGGAACGGCAGGCAGAATATGAGGATTAAGAGTCTTAAAGTCTGCAAGAAGAATTGAACCAACCGGTTTAGAATAACAAAGCACTGCACCCTGAATAAGCATAACGTATTCAACTTCGCGTTCAAAAACATGCCATACAGGAAGAACGCTCAAAGCGCGGTCACCAGGATTAAGGAAGATACGCTCTGGAATTTCATCGAGCTGAGCCAGGAAGTTGTGATGTGTAAGCATTACGCCCTTTGGTGTTCCGGTAGTTCCAGAAGTAAAGATGATTGTTGCAAGATCATCACCTTTACCTTTTTCGAGCTCTTCTTCTACCTTTCCCTTATTCTCAATTCGCCACTTCTGACCAATTTTCATAAGCTCTTCGTAGAACAGAACTTCTACACCCGCAGCCTTTGCCGCATCAAGATTTTCCTGTTTAACTTCGCTTTCAATAGAAATGATTGTTTTGAGAGCAGGAAGCTTTTCTTTAAGGGCAACAATTTTTCCTACCTGAGAATTGTTTTCAACAATACAGTATTGAGCTTCTGTAATAGAAAGAATTTTTTCAAGATCATTTGGAGTAGCGTCACAACCGCGCGGAACATCTACCGCACCAATGTTCATAATTCCTAAATCAGAATAAAGCCACTCTGCACGGTTATCAGAAATAAGACCAATAGGATCACCGCGCTTAATTCCAAGACTAAGAAGTGCTGCACCAAAATCAAGACCATACTGATAAAGCTCGCGATAAAGAACAGGTTCAAACTGACCGTTCTTAAGGCGTTTCATCTGGGCATTAACTTCTGCAAATTCAGTTGCAGAATTGCGAACCATTTTAGGAATTGTGTAGTCGTCGTCGAAAATCATAATTTTTTACTCCAGAAATGAATGACATTTTTAGTGATTTTTGTCATTCATTCTTTGAGTATATAATGACTTTAAAAAGAATTCAAGTAAAAAAAATCCCCGATCAAGCCTGCGACATACTTACGCAGAAAACTCAATCGGGGAATGACCTTTGTATCATTGTACGGCTTGACCGGACAATCTATTAGACTTTGAACAAATCGATTTCTGAACCAATCTTCTGAATGTTGCCGGCAACCTTTCCAGAAATGTCAGAAAGTGCTGCACCAGTCTGATTAATTCTCTGTGCACCAGTCTGCATTTCTTCAATACTGCCTTTCATTGTTTCAGTAGCTTCCTGAAGCCTATGTATTTCTGAAAGAATATGCTTATTTCCTTCTGTCATTTCACCAGAAGCAGAGCGAACTTCTGAAGTAGAATTATTCATAGACTTAAGGGCATCAATAATCTGCTTTGAACCAATCTGCTGTTCTTCCATTGCGCCTTTAATCTGTTCAATAATCTGGCTTGTCTCGGAAATACTGTGTTCAATTGCATTAAAGGCTGTATTTGTTTCATTTGAAACTTCAACCACATCCTGAATTGTATCCTGAATCTTCTGAAGCTCAGTTCCAATTGTTTTAGACTGATCAGTAGAGGTTTCAGAAAGCTTACGGATTTCATCTGCAACAACGGCAAATCCCTTACCTGCTTCGCCCGCATGAGCCGCTTCGATTGCCGCATTCATAGCAAGAAGGTTTGTCTGCTCGGCAATACTTGCAATAGCTGTATTCGCATCCTGAAGCATCTTTGACTGCTCTTCAATTCGCATAATCTTTTCGTTTGCATTGCTCTGAGTTGTAAATCCTTCACTTGAATGTTTCTGCAAGGTAGCAAATGAAGAAATCATCTTTCCAACAGAATTGTTTACCGAAGTAATGTTTCCAATCATCTGTTCTACAGCAGCCGAAGCCTCTGTTACACAGGCAGCCTGAGACTCAATCATGCGCTCAAGAGATTCAATATTTGAACTAATCTGATTTACGGCACCAGCTGTTTCCTGTACTGAACTTGCCTGAGAAATAATCTGATTATTTACACTTTCGATATTTGCAATGATTTCTGTAATAGAAGCAGAAGTATCCTGAGTACTAGCCTGCAAATCTGAATCTACAGTAATAAGGTTTGTTTTTGAAGACTGAAGATTTGTTACAATTCCCTGAAGCTTTTCTACGAACGCATTAAAGCCCTTTACAACATCACCAATTTCATCATTTGTAGCCTCTGGAATACGCTGTGTAAGATCTGCGTTTCCACTGGCAATTGTTTCAATAGAAGATTTTACAGTTTTAAGAGGCTTAATAAGAAGTCCAATTAAGAAGAAAATAATTCCGCCCGCAATAATAATTGTTAAACCTATAATTAAGAGTACTGTTGTCTGAAGGCTTTTAAGAGAGCCAAAATAGATATCAAAAGGAGCAACAGCAAATACTGTCCAGGTAGTACCAGGAATTTTCTTATAACTGGCAAGAAGATGTGCATGGATATTCGGATCAACAAATTCATCTATACCTTCTTTTCCAGCAAAAATATTATTAAGAATAGGTCCAAGCCCCTGAGATTCATCAAGAGCAGCTCCGCCCTCTTCTTCACTAGTTTCAGTATTTTCATTTATATTTGCAACAGTAGTTGAAGTAGCCCAGTTGATAACCGAAGGATGCATTCCCCCACCCATATCAATTCCTGCAATTGTTTCCTCAATAGTGTTTCCACTGATAACCATTACAATTGCACCAATTATCTTATTATCAAAATTATACACAGGAACACTGTAATGCTGCAGTATAGTATCTGTAACTGGACTTAGAGTTGGATCTGATGCATAATCTTTTCCGGCAAATGCTTCTGCAAAATAAGCTCGTGTCTTAAAATTCATTATTCGGCCATCTGCAACTATGGCATCGCCATCTGCATTATAAAAAGCAACGTTCTCGCAGTTTTCAGCAAGCGTAGATGCTATATTAGTAAGCTGATTCTGCTTTTCAGCCATTGAAGCATTATCATCCTTCATAACAGTTAATTCTGCAAGTGCATGAAGAGTCTGAAAGTGCCTTCTATTAATTTCTACAACTTTGTTTACGACATCTGTAGATGCGGCCTCAATTCGAGTATAAACACTCTGAGTTAATCCTTTAGCTGCGTTTTTATAGGAAACAATACCTACCGAAACACTAGAAATAATTGTTACTGCCAGAAACATAACGAGAAGTTTTACTGTAAGAGTAACTCGTAGTTTACTTTTGTTTGCCATACTTACCTTCCTGAGTTTATCGATTTATTCTTTTTGTGATTATTTTATATGAATAATATATAATTATAGCACATAGTTCTGAAAAGTGTTATTTTTTTTTAAATTGATTTTTTGATTGATTTTTTGACTCCCAGGGCTTCCGCATTATAAAAGATTTACGTAATCTTGGCGCGAGGGAGCGGGGCGTGGTACAAAAACACTCTTTTTGTGGCTGCCGCGTAAGCGGCAGGTGTAATAGTTTCTATACCAC
>JAFXRA010000057.1 GCA_017526725.1 Candidatus Rifleibacteriota bacterium | reverse complement strand
TCAAATTATCATTATTATTAATACCATCTAAGTTATCTACTCTAACAGAATACTCTGTATTATATTTAAGTTTATCATTAAAATTAACTGCTAATACTCTGTTCGAATAGTTATAACTAAGTATTTCAGGATTATTACTAATAATTATTTTGTCTTTTTTAGCTGTATTCCATGCAATATCCTTGCTGAATTCTAGTTCAAGCCTAGAGTTTGAAACAGCAAAGTTATTGGTTGTAGATTTAAGACTTACAGTACAAGCTTCTGTGCTAAAAGGCAGTGTACAATCATTTAAATAACTTAAGCCAGAAAAAGAAACTTTATAATCGGTCTTAAACTTTAATCTGTCTCTTAAAATCAAAGTCAAAACTTTGTTGGAATAAGAAAAATCAGCTATCACTGCATCATTATCTATTTGGATTTTGTTTCTATCTTCTATTGTCCAAGGAATATCCTTAGTAAACTCTAACTCAATATTTGAACTAACTGCTTGGATGCCATTTACAAGTGATTTTATATTAACATCTGGTTTTACTTCTGTAGAGAAAGTCAAAACCTTGTCTTCTGCAACTTCAAGACCATTAATGCTTATCTGGTATTCTGTATTGTAGTTAAGCCTGTTTCTTAAACTTATAGTCAGAATTTTATTTTCATAAGAATAATCTGCAAATACAGCATTATTATTGATTTGTATTTTATCTTTATAAGAATCTTTCCATTTTATTTCTCTAGAGAATTCTAATTGAATAGCAGAATCTGAAACAGAGAAATTCACAGAATCTGATTTAAGTCCTACTGATGCTAGAACTATAGGTTCCGGTTCTACTGGTATAGGTGCTGGTGTCGGTTCAAGTTCTGGTGCTGGCTTTGGCTCAGGTTCAAGTTCTGGTGCTGGCTCTGGCTCAGGTTCAGGTTCGGGTTCGGGTTCAGGCTCAGGTTGCGGTTCTTGCTCATCTCCCTTAAATTCTATATGCAAAGGCAATGCATAATAAAAAGGCAGAAGATTACTATTAGCATTCTTTACTTCAACGAGAAAATCTGTTGAAAAATCACTTACAGCAAAATCTTTTAAATTCAAATCAAAAGAAAGTTCAGGTGCAGCCTGAGCTATATAATTAGTATTCTTAGGTTTGAACTCATAAAAATGAGAATACATCTTACCTAAAGCTTCATATTTATTGGTGGGAGAGCCAGAGGATAAATCAGAACTTTTACCGTCAATTTTTATACTGGCCTGCTTGCTGTCAGAATTACCATAACGGACTCTCAACTTGAAATCATCGTATTTTAATTTGCTAAGCTCTTCTCCAATTAAGGAAAGATTTACTCTTAAATCTTCAGAAAATTTCCTGTTTTTGATTCCTTCTGAATAATCATTAAAATAAGTTTGAATTAAAGCAGGAGTCAGGGTTGCAACAACTTCTAACACCTTAGCTTTATCCTTAATACTATTTTGAAATTCACCAAACAACGCCACAAAGACATTATCCTTATATAACATATATTCAAATTCATTCTTGGAACCTAGATTTTTATCTGAAGAATAAACATTGGTGAACTGCCATTCCTTTGAATCTATATCCCTGATTCCCACATAATAGTTGTCGGCTCCGTTTAATCTATCTTCATTGGAAAAAGATAGAATCAAAGGCTTCTGCTGCATCTTCACGGCATAATCATCTCTATCAGCCTTTATTGCATAAATAATCGAACCTATCGAAAAAAGACTGCTTTCATTTTTCATTGATGGATTTTCAACTAATCTTATTGTTACTTTGTTATTGAAAGTATCTGCTTCTGGTGCTTCTATAAACAACATTCCTGAAGGAGCAGAAACTTTGCTGACGCTTCCGTTCTGGTTAACTTTTATATCAAGAGTTTTTACTTCATCTGATTTACCATTGAAAACACCCGCTCCAGATGTATTTACTACAACCCCGCCAGAACTGCCTTTACTGCAGCAGCCATTTAAATTAATTATAAATACTGCAAAAATAATGATGCTGATAATTCTTATAAATTCTTTAAATTGCTTTTTCATTTAATCATTACCTCTAATCAGTATTCATTATTTATTGATTCTGAAATCCAACTAGCTTCGGCAGCTGACCTTCTGTCAGATTCAACCAAATGTTAGAATCCCAGTTTAACTGGCTTTTATACCCATTACCAGCATAATTAGATCCAGATTCATTATATTCGAAATAGCATTGATCAAAGTAATAATATGAACGCAACCACCAAAGAGGGACAGATTCGTTTTCGGGATTGTAGCAACTAGTTGAGCCATCGAATTCGTAACTATCCAGGTTTTCTACGCTTATTCCAGAAGATGAAAAAGTATTTTCTATAACAGGATGAAAATAATAGTTTTCTCGATAACCTGTTATAGTTCCCACAGAGTTAGTAACATTACTCTTTATAAGAATGTTACATGATGAATAACAATTATTAATATTCCCTGATGCTATATAGCCAATTAATCCACCAATATTTTCCGGGTCATCATCCTCACATTTTTCTACAGCAATACTAGAGTTTGTATAGCAATTAGATAAATTTGTATTATCCATATAACCACATAAACCACCGAGATTAAAGCCACCAGTAATGCGAATATTTGCAAAAGAATTAGTAACCACTGAATCATAAAAATCGGCAGCTAGTCCCCCAATCTCTTCTTTTCCATGTAGCAAACCTTCTGAAGAAAAGACTGAACAATGGTTTATAGTTGAGTTATCACACCAGCCAACCAATCCACCGATGCCACAATCACAACTTAAGTCTATATTTCCACAAACATTTATGTTTTCTATTTCACTATTAATAACTCCACCAGCAACCGTTCCGATTCCTTCTACATTAGTTCCGAACATTTCCACATCGCTTAAATTCAAGTTCTTAATTTTACTGTTCTTAATATAACCAAAAAAACCTATTCCATATATATATACCTCTACATTATCGTTAGAATATCTTAGTCCAGTAATAGAATAACCACCGCCATCATAAAAACCAACAAAAGGTTCCTCATAATAATCATTTTCATAGTAATAACTGGTACCAATAGGAACCCAAGGAGATTTTAAAACAATATCATTCATCTGCTTAAAGTAATAGCCGCCTTCTTTATAATTAACAGGCTCAGTTTCATTCAGTTTTCTTAAATGAGACTCCCTATAAATCTGGAATGGGTCTTCTTCGGTCCCGCTACCTCGAATTTCAACAGGCGGAATCGTCTTAAAAACTAAATCAGAAGAAGCAATCAAAGCGCCATCATCATCTGAGAAACTGTTAACACATATTTTATATGTATTAAGAATTTCCAAATTCTCTGTAAAAGTAACAACCGCCTCCTGATTATTATCTTTAAAAACTCTATTGCAGCTCTGAGGCAAGTCATTATCGTTAAACTTTATTTTACTTAGAGCAATTTCTTTGTTAATTATTTTTTTACCAAAATCTATAATAAAAATTGGGCTTAAACATAAATTAGATGGTAATTCAGAATCTATACTAGACTCATCAGCAGTAACAACCGGCGTTACAACACATTCTTCTGTAACGAACCCAAGACTATCATTGTCTTCAACTGCATCTATACCAGCAATTTTAATATTGTGGTGAGAATTATATAGAAGATTATTCTTAAAGAAAATTTTTAAAACCTTATTACTATAAGAAAAATCACTAATTTCAGCATCATTGTCTATAGTAATATTCTTGCTGTAATTCTGATTCCAAAGAATATCCTTACTAAACTCCAATTCAACAACACCACTAGCTATAGATAAACCCGCTGATGGTGATTTCAAAGAAACTCTAGCCTTTCTCTCTGTTTTAAAAGTAAAAATGCTGTCTTTCACATATTTAAGGTCTTTAATACTAACTTTATAATCAGTATCATACTTCAATCTGCTATTTAAGCTAAGACTAAGAATTTTATTTGAATATTCACAGCTAGAAACAAAGGCTCCATTATCTATTGAAATCTTATCTCTATCAGATATAGCCCAGGGAATATCCTTATCAAATTCCAGCGTAATCTTATCGCCAGATACTTTAAAATCATCTGCTGAAGATTTCAAAGAAACATTTGCCGGAATTATGACTTGAGGTTCCTCTTCAGGCTCTTCGTATGCAGGTTTTGTGTCATCACTGGGTTTTGTTTCTTCATCTGGTTTTGTGCCATCAGCAGGCTTTGTCTCATCACCAGGTTTTGTTTCTTCATCGGGTTTTGAACCACCTTCTGAATCAGATTCCTTTTCTTCAATATCAAAATGAACAGGATAAAAATAACAGAATGGCAAAGCATTATCATTAGCATTGCTGATTTCCACAACAAAATCATTAGAAAAGCCAGACAGAGGGGTACCCTTTAAATTCAAATCAAAAGAAAATTCAGGAACAGACTGAGATTTAAAATTAGTGCTTAAAGGACTGAATTTATAATAATGAGCGAAGTTTTCGCCAGCCAGTTCATATTTATTTATGGAATCACAAATCGGATACTTAGCGGTTCCACTGTCTATACCTATTCTGGAACTAGTGTTTTTATCTTGGCAACCAAAACCAATTTTAACATTTATGTCATCTGCTTTAAGCTTTCCGAGGTTATCTCCACTTAGTTTAATATTAACTCTAATATCTTCAGTATATTTGTCATTATACGAATGTACAACAGAAGCAGACATACTTGCATTAATACCTAAAACACGACTTAAATCTTTTGCAGAATTGTTTAAATCAGCAAATAAAGCAACATAAACATTTTCTTTGTACAGATTAAATTCAAAGGGGCCTTTCGGGCCAATAGAAGCTCTAGAAGACGAATTTGCAGCATAAAGACTGGCAAACTGCCATTTTCCGCCGTCAATTTCCTTAATGCCCACATAATAGCTTTGAGCCTTCGACAGCTTATCTTCATTGGTAAAAATGAGTTTTAACGGCTTTGTAGTAAGTTTTATAGGAAGATCATTCTTAATAGGGTTAATAGTATAAATAACAGAACCACTTGTGAGTATTGAGTTTTCGCTTCCTGTAGAGAGTCTTTCTGATATTTTTATAACAACGTCTGTATTAAGGGTATTTTCTTCTGGAACATCTAAATTCATCAAACCTGCAACAGCATTAAATATAGTATTGGCTTTTCCTTTTGAATTGATGGTAATAGTTGAAGTTTTTGAATCATTGGAAACAATATCTTGCAATGGGTTCGCACCAGTAATCGCAGAAACTGATCCTCCGCCAGAACCACCACCTCCGCAACCAGTTAGCAGAGTTGTAAAAAAATACAAAAAAATAAAAATAATAAACCCACAAAATAATCTTTTCATTATTTAACACTCTGGAATCTAATTGAAATATATATAAAATCTAATACCTTAGCCATTCTATGTCAATATTTTATATGCTATCCGATTGTCTTCTTTTTAATAAATATTAACAAATCAAAATCTTTATATTTTCGAAAATCTTTGATATTATAACTCTGCATAGCAAAGACGGTACATTTTAAAGAAGGTTCAAATGAAAGATAAAACTAAAGTCATAAATAATTTAAAACCATTATTAGCAAAACTCATTCATAACTTTCTAGCAGGCGATTATAATCAGAGAAAAGAATCTGCAATAGCTCTTTCTAAGTTTAAAGGCGAAAAAGCAACAGATTTCCTGTTAGAAACATATGAAAGCGACAATATCCAAGATTTTATGGCTTTAGCCCTTGGAAACATTGATTCAAGCAAATCAGTTAAACTCCTTATAAATGCATTAAAAGATTCAAACCAGGAAGTTCGTTTTAATGCAGCCCGTGCTCTAGGCATGATGGAAAACCCAGAAGCATTCGACATTTTGATGGATGCTTTAAATACCTATATGGATTCTAATCTTGATTCTACAGAACAGGTTCCATTAGAAGAAGATGCCCAGATTTTCTTTGAAGAAGATTCAATCATTGGCGCTATTATTGCTTTGGGCAAAATAAAAAACATGGTTTCTATAACTTTATTAAAGAAGTTATATCAGCAGGAAAAGAATGCCCGCATAAGAGCTTCAGTTATTATGGCCTTAGGCATGATGAACTCAGACAAACTAATGCCCGTCTTCCAAAGTGCTCTTAGAGACGAAGACCCTCGCGTCAGAGCCAATGCCATTGAAGCTATAGAAGGCATTAAATCAGGTTCAATAGTTGGAATAATCCAACCTTATCTCGAAGACCCCAATAACCGTGTAAGAGCCAATGTTGCCAAAGCAATCTGGAAATACGGTGATTATTACGCAATAGAAACTCTCTCAGAAATGCTTGATTCCAAAGACAAATGGTATCGTGCTTCCGCCGCATATGCAATGGGTGAAATCAATGATCCCAAGTTTATAAAAAGTCTTTCTAAGGCTCTCAAAGATGAAGATTCAGATGTCAGAAGAAATGCCGCCAATGCTATCAGAAAAATAGAATTATCAGACGCTGTTCCGAATCTGATTCCAATGCTTAATGACCCGAATTTTGACGTTAGAGTCGAAGCAGTTCAAGCTATAACAAGATGTGCACCCAGTCAGGCTTTTGATTTATTATGCAAGCACCTTCCCGATGAAGAAAACCATATTGTTCAGGCAACCTGCATTTCTTGCTTAGGGCAATTGGGAAAAGAAGAAGCAATATCAGCTATTACCAATTATCTTGGTAGTGAAGACCCTCGTGTTATTTCAAATACAATAGATGCTCTTGTAAAACTCTGCAAAAAACCGGATCAATCACTAGTCGGCCGTTTAAAATATTTATTAAGCCATGAAGACAACAGAGTTAAGAGTACAGCAATCAGAACTCTCTGGATTTGGGGAGAATACTCTGTATTAGATAATTTACGCAGTTTCTTCAAAAGTCAGGATAAAAAATTAATTCAGTCGGCAACTTTTGTTCTTGGCGAAATAGGTAAAGAAATATCGACAGATGCCAACTTAACCAATGATATAAACAGCATAATAACTGAATTAATCGACAATCCTAATCTTATAAATCAACTTAATTCAGAAGACCTGCCACCTATTGAAGAACAGCCGAAAGAACAGGTTTCACAGCCAAAAATTAATGTTCCTGAAATTAAACCAGATGTTGAAGAACAAAAGCCGGCAGCTAGAGAAGACAAAAAAGATTACAATCTTCCTGAAGAAACCCTGTCTCAGAATAAGGAAGAATCTACTAAGCCTGTTATTATCAGTAATGAAATACTGCCTGACAATTCTTTCTCTGATGAACTTACAAAAGCAGCTGATTTAATCGGTTCAAAAGATTACGATGAAGCTGAAGAAATCTTTAATAACATTCATCAGTTAGCTCCAAAACATGTCAAAGCTTTATTAGCTCATGCAAACATGTGTTTTATGTTAAAACGCAATAATGAAGCTGCTAGATTATACAAAGATGCTCTTGAGATAAATCCGAATATTGTTAAAGCTTTATTTAACCTTGGAACAATATATTTTGTTGCTAGAAAATACGAAACCTCTCTGCAGTATCTAGTAAAAGCTCTGAGTATATATCCAAAAATACTGGGAGCTTACCTGCTTCTTGCTCAGATTTATCAAATCGCAGGCAAATACAATGACAGCGTAAAACTGCTTTCTAGGGCTGTTGAGCTTTCTCCACGCAATCCGGTTATTTATCAAAAGCTCGCCACACTTCATATGCAGCTTCGACAATTTGATGAAGCGACAATTGTTCTTGAAAAAGCAATTGAAATATCACCAGCCAGCACTGAAGCATCTGTCTTATTAGCTTATTGTTATAATTACATCGGCCAACCTCAAAGAGCATTTGATGCCTTAAATCTAACTTTGAAAACCTGTTCACAGGCACCAAACCAGGAAAATGCAATAAGACAAATGTTAAAAGGCTATGTATTTACACAAACAGCTTTAAATGCTTACAGTCCCAATAATTAAATGCTGTTTTGAGTAAACATAGATGGCTAGACTGATAAAAGCATCGAAAATACTTCTTGATGACCCTGTTTCTTCATTGCCTGGAGTTGGCCCGAAGAAATCAGAGGCATTAAATAAAGCAGGCTGTTTAACAGTTTTTGATATTCTTCGCTTTTATCCCACAAAATACCAGGACCGCCGTAAAACTACAGATGTCTCAAATGTAGAAAACGGAAAGATGTGTCTTTTGCGAGTTAAATTAGAGTCTATAAAGTCTTATTTTGCCCGTCGGGGCTTAACTGTAATCAATGCAGTTTTCTCAGACAAAACAGGAAAAATAACAGCCAAGTGGTTCAATAGAACCTACCTGACAAAGCAACTTCTGCCAAATTCTGAATATTGGGTATTTGGAACCATTGCTAAATCTGCAAGTCAATTAATCGTTTCTAACCCTGAAGTTGAAAAGATTGAAGAAATAAACGGTAAAAGAGCAGATGTTCTTACCCCAATCTATCCATCTAATGCAAGGCTGTCTGAAGCCCATATTTCTCCTCTCTCACTAAGAAAATTAATCGAATCGATACTGGATTCTATTGATTGGAAAAACTCTCTGCCTGAATCTCTAAGAGAATCAGCTTTTCAAAAAATCCTTCAGGCTCTTGAAGAAATACACAGACCTAAATCCGATGAAAGTCTGCATAAAGCCAAGTATACTCTGGCATTTTTTGATCAGGTATTATTTCAAATAGGAGTTTTAAAACGGCGAGAACACTTAACAGGTTTTCTATCTCTTCCAGATTCAAAAACTCCACCCATATTTAAATGTCCCTACCCACTTCCTTTCAATCTTACAAATGGGCAACAGAATGCCTTAAGTGAAATCATAGCTGACTTAAAGAATAATCTTTTGCCAGCCAATTCAGATAATGAAACTCCTAAACCTCCGATGAACAGGCTATTACAAGGAGATGTAGGTTCAGGGAAAACCTTGGTAGCATTTCTTTCAATGCTTACCTTTTCACTTGAACTTGCTCCCGGATTTCAGTGCGCATTTATGGCACCGACAGAAATCTTAGCTCGCCAACATTTGGCAAATTTCCAAAAGTTCTTTCCTCAATTTGCTAATAAAGCGATTATTGTTACAGGTAGCCAGAAAGCCGCTGAAAAACGTCTTGTAAATGACTTGATATCAACGGGTTCTGCATTATTTGTATTTGGAACCCATGCTTTATTTCAAGAAAAGATACAGTTTAAAGAACTCGGATTCTGCATAATAGACGAACAGCAACGATTCGGAGTTAACCATAGACGACTTCTTTTTAATAAGGGTTCTAACCCAAATCAACTGCTTCTTTCTGCCACACCAATTCCTAGAACTCTTTCTCTTACTATTTTTGGAGACATGGATACTAGTATTATAAATGAAATGCCTCCTGGCAGAAGCCCAGTAATCACAACCATAGAAAAAAGCTTTAAATCAGCCTTACCAGCTATAAAAGCAGAATTAAATGCTGGTCATCAGGTTTATATTGTCTGTCCATTAATTGAGCTTTCAGAAGAACGCGATTGGATATCAGTAGAAGAAGCTGCTGAAAATGTTGAAGAGCTTCTTCCAGAATCCTCTTATGCAACTCTTACCGGTGCACAAACCTGGGATGAAAAAGAACAAGTAATGCAAAGTTTCAAGGAACGTGAACTACAAATTCTTATTGCGACAACAGTTGTTGAAGTAGGTGTAGACAACCCCAATGCAACTCTAATGATTATAGAAAATGCCAACTGCTTTGGGCTTTCACAGCTCCATCAATTGAGAGGGCGTGTTGGAAGAGGCAGTGCAAAGTCTAAATGCATTCTAATTTCTCATGACGATAAAAGCATAGAAAGACTAGAAGTATTAGCATCTACTAATGACGGTTTCGAGCTCTCTATGGAAGATTTAAAGTTAAGAGGCCCTGGCGATTTGGTTGGAACAAGACAAAGCGGTCTCGGACACCCTTGTTTCTCCCATCGAATTCCTCAAAAACTTATAGAAAATGCCAGGAAACGAGCTTTTGAAATACTTACTATTGAACCCCCTGAAATCTGTGATTGGTTCAATATACAAATGATTCATTCCTTTGGGGAATCCTATAAAACATTTATGGAAGGTGGCTAATTATGCGAGTAATAACAGGCAGCGCTAAGGGAAGAATATTAAAAATGCCTGGTGGAGGACAAACCAGGCCTGCAATGGACAAAGTAAAAGGGTCAACCTTTAACATAATTGCATCTCTGGTTGATGGCGCGCGATTTCTAGATTTATTTGCCGGTTCTGGAAATCTAGGAATAGAAGGTTTAAGCCGTGGCGGAAGTTATGGTGCCTTTGTAGATATGTCTAAAGAATGTGCCAGAACAATAAAAGAAAATCTGCAACTATGTAAATTGGAAGATAAAGGTGAAGTTTTCTGTATGGACTGTATGAAGTTTTTGCAGACATCAGAGTTAGAGCCTTTTGATATAGTCTTTATTGATCCCCCATACTTAAAAGGTTTTTTGGACCCAATTCTCAAATATATTCCTCAATGCCGTCTTTTCACCAATGATACACTTTTTATTATTGAACGTCAGAAAAAAGATATTATAGGTATTGAAAATAATCCTGATTATAAGTTGTTAGACGAAAGAAACTACGGTGCAACCGTTCTCACATTTTTC
>JAFXRA010000056.1 GCA_017526725.1 Candidatus Rifleibacteriota bacterium | reverse complement strand
CTTCCATTAATTGGTCATTGGTTGCCAGATTAAAAATTATTCTTCGTTCTAATTGGGTTTCTAGTCTTCCGACTATAGCTGTATTCATTGGGTCGGAAGTAGCAAGTAGAATAGCATCTCCCTTTTGGCTTATCGGAATAATATTAAATTCTTTAGCCAATTGTGGAGTAATAAAATGCAATAGAGTCGGGTCAACAACAAGTTCACCCGGTGGCATCATAGGTATGCCGAACTGTTTTGATAGAGTTGAAAGAAGCTCTGGTTCAGTAATATAACCCAAGTCAATCAGAGCTTTGCCAAGTCTGGTATTCTGATCTTTACTTATTTTAAGCCCTTTTTGAAGTTGGCTATCTGTAATAAGCCCTTTTTCTATCAGAATATCACCAATCTGTTTCATTATAATCTCGCTTTTTTTTAATAAAGATTTCTATTTACAACTATTCTCAAAAATACGGAAAATTGCCCTTCAAATTAATGAAGGGCAATTTTCTAATTCATCAACAATCAATTTGTTTTACGGGTTTCACGAATTTCTTTTAATTTCTTAATCAGATATTTTTCTGTTTCTGTATTTGGTCTAACTTCTTCTGTATCAGATTTTTCTTCAGCTTTATTAACTACAGTTTTATTTGCCTTAGCACTATTATCTGATTTTTCTTCAGTATAACCAACTACCATATTTGAAGATCTGATTACTTTTTTGTTATTATTGGTATTTGTATTAGTAACAGTGTTAGTTTCTTCAGCTGGTTTTGGCCATACAATATCTTCACCATAAACATTTGGACCATCAACTGTTGGTTCAGATATTTCACTTATAGCTTCAGAATATCTTAAAGGTTTAATCTGATTCATTTCTTTAACTGCTTTAGGAGTGACAGTGTTTTTATGATTTTCGTCAACAATATGTGCAGTAAGGAGAATAATCAAGTTGGTTTTTGTATTATTAGTGGTTTTGCTTCTGAAAGCCTTGCCTATTAATGGAATTTTGCTGAAAAGAGGCACTTCATAGACATCGTTAACAGATTTAGCTTCAATTAGACCACCAATAACCATTGTTTCACCATTTTTTATTTTTATGGTTGATTCAGCTCTTCTTGTAGAAACCTGAGGAACTATATTGTTGCCCATTACAACGTCTCTAACCCACTGAGATACTTCAGGAATAACATTGAGTTGAATGGTATTATCTTTCAAATTTACAACTGGAGTAACATCAAGCTTTATACCTACTTCTTTGAAAGCAACACTTGAAGTTGTTGTGCCACCATCTGTTACAGATGTGCCAGAGCTGTAAGGTATTTCATCACCAACGTGTATACTTGAGGTTTTACCAGTAACAGTAATAACTCTTGGTCTAGAAAGAATCTGGCTCTTGTTGTCTGTTTCAACAGCTTTCAATAAAGCCTGAACATTTGCAAAATTCCAAGTTCCGCCGTATTTAAAGAAATCTCCCAGACTCTTATTTGTCACACCAGCAGTATTATATGGGTCTGGTGTGCCAGGTGCTACTGCAGCTCCATTTTGTGGACCAACATAACCAGAAACGCCTTCCATACCGTTCCACTTAATACCAAGTTGTTTTTCTAAGCCGTCATCTACCGCGACAATACTAGCTTCAATAAGAACCTGAGGCAATGGTCTATCTATTGCTTTAAAATAAGATTCTATAACAGCAAATTTTTCAACAGAAGTATGAACAACACATATTCTTCTGGCTTTATCTAAAAGGAAATATTCTGTTTCTATTGGATTACCATCTTTATCTCTTAAGTTAGCTGCTGATGAGCTAGAGCCTGAAGAAGAACCAGTTTCTCTTTCAATAATAGTGGAAAGTTCTTCTTCTATTTCGTCAAAATCAGCATGTTCAAGTTCAAAGGTCTGGGTAACATATCTTAAGCCTTTTACCAACTTAGTAGAATCTGTAGCGGTCTGTTTAACTTCCATACCATCAATACTCTTGCAAAGAAGTTCAGAGGCAGCAACCATACTTTCTGGCCCCATAACTATTATAGAGTCTGTGCGAGCATCATGAACAACACTGATTTTGGGGTTCAGTTCTTTTACCAGTTTCTGAATATCATTAGCAGTTCTTTTGCCTAACGGGATAATCTTTGTGATTATTGGTTCTGCTTTTGGTTGAGGTGCTGCCTGGTTATTACCAGCATTTCCAGCAGGGCCGGAAGTTTGATCAGAGAAACGAGACCAGGATTCTCTTGGTTTGAATACATGCAAACGATTGTTTTCAACCATGTAATCTGTAGAACTATTGCCAAGAATCTTTTCCATAGCTTCATCAAATGTTGCATTAACCAGGTCTACACTTATTGTATCTGTTAATGGCATGTGCATCATTGGAATATAGCCGAAATGTTCACATACCAGATTAACTGCTTCTTCTGTGCTTATTTCATTTATAGAAAGAGTAAGCTTGTTGCTCTGCTGCATTCCTACCAGGGAACTGTTATTTATAGATTGTGAATATGCAGGAATGCTGAAAGCTGATGCAATCACAGCTATTGCTAAAACTTTATTAATCTTATTAAGCATTTATAACTCCTTTAGATTATTTTACTTAACTTCAAATCTTCGTTCAATATTGCCGTATCTAATAACACAGCCTTTGTTGTCAACATTTAAAAGTGTAATACCATCGTGGGTATCACCAGCAGCAAACTTCATTAAACGAGAACCGGCTTCTGATTTCCCATCTGTAAAAATAGCCAGCCATCTGCCAAAGTTATCTTTCATGATACCTTTTAATTCCATTGATTCAAAGAACAATGGTCTAAATGGTTCTTTATCAACAGGTAAACCTATAAGCAGTTCATCTCGCTTAATTTCTTTTCTTATAACAGACTGAGGTAAAGATATTGCTTCTGTGTATTGAGGTTGAGCAATATAAACAACAGAGTTTGCTTTATTCATTTTGTATAAAAAGAATAAAACCATGAAAATGGAACCAAAGATGGCTGTTTTTATCCAAAGCTTCATTTTTTGCCTCCTTCTTCCATTAGTTTTTCTTGAAATACTAATTCAACTTTTCCAGATAAAGTAACTAATTTGTCATTAGTTTCAATTTTATAGTTTTCAAGTCTCATGAATTGAGTATTTACTTCCATATAAGCAAGAACCTTAATTGCATCTTCGCTTTTTCCGATGTATTTAAAATTGAATGGCCAGAAAACCAATGGACCAGAGTTTTTAAACTTGCCTTCAGGAACTACGTTCCAATCACCAGGAATTTCTTCTCTTAAAGTATCAAAAGGAGCCATTAAATTTGCTCTGGCAGTAACAAATGATGGAAGCAAATAATTTAATCTTTTGTTTTCCTTTTCGAGGTTTTCTTTTTGAGAAACAAGAAGTTCTCTATACATAGCCTCTCTACCGTTATCAAATCGAGCAAGTGAAGCCTTTAAATTTGAAATTTCCTGTCTCATATTGTTGGTTTGATTAAGAGAAGGAATATAATAATAGGTATAAGGCATAACAATTACGGCAAAAACAATAACTGCTACTAAGAAATTTTTCATATTTTGTTCCTCACCTTCTACCTTTTCCATCGCCAATTAAGGCTGTTATAGTAAATTTAATTCGTCTGCTTTCCAAGTCTGAAATGACTATTTCTGCTTTGGTTAATTCATCGCAGCTTTTTATATTGTCTAGAAAGCGTAATGCACTTTCTGCATCAACAGTATAACCAACAACGGTCATTTTCCCTGCTTTATAATCTACTTTCAGATTTTCAAGTCTTGTCGAAATGGGTAAAGTTTCTGTTAAATGTCTTGCAATTCTAGAAGAAATACCTCTTGCTTCGATGTCTGAATTAATTTCCTTTGCCAAGTTAACCAATTTGCCTTGATATTCGTTCAAATTCTTGAATTCATTAAGCATTTCTTCAATAGGTTTATGTTTTTCCTGTAATGCTTTAAGCTCATTAGCTATGCTCTGTTTCTGATTATTAAGTATCGGGAATGGCAGAGCTGTCATAACTGCAGCTATTATTACAGCAGATACTGGATTATAGAAAAGATTACCTATGGAAATCTTTCTGGGAGGAATCAGATTTGGAACACTTGGATTATATGAACCACATAACCAGGCTGCTGGATAATCTTCATACTTTTCACATTTTTCTTCATTTTCTAACCCAGTAACTATATTGACATTTATATCAAAACGATCGCTTATCATGCTGGTAAGCATGGGTTCGTCAATAATGTTATAAGATAAGTAAACCTGTGATTTCGGATCTAAGAGTTTCTTTGTTCTTAATTCAGCAAAAACACCGCCAAGGTGAGTTATCAAATCAAGACGGTTTTCTTTTATTGTATCAAGAATAGCTGGAACAGGCTGCTGATGACGCCCGCTTATCATTAATCTAGCTTCGTCTTTACTCATTGAATAACCAGCAAAAAGAATGCTTTCTAATTCTCTTAAACTACCAGTAAGTAAAGTTCTTACAGAAAGGATTTCATCACCTTTAAAGATGATAATGTATACTTTAGAGTAACCTATCTGTATACAAATATTTACTTCTTTTCCGTGATCAGCATATTGTCTTTTTAATGCTCCGAAGAGTGAATCGGGAAGAGTAGTTATTTTTCCAAGCTTTACACTTACTGCTTCACAAAGATTCTTTATATTTTCTACTGTAGAAGTAGTAATATAAGAAACAGTTATATCTCTTTTCTTTGTAACCTGATTAACATTTCCTTTTTTTATCTTAAAGAAAAGTTCTCCAGCTTCGTTAAAGAAATTCTTCCTATTTACCTGTAAATTTCCTTCAATTTCTTTATCTGTTAAATCGCTTGGAAATTCAAAAACAAGTGTACCACCATTAGATGGACAAATAAAATTTAAAGAGGCTTTGGGAGGGAAAAAACTTGGAATAGCTTTTCTTAAAGCAGACCAAATATCTCCATCTGGAGTAACGACTAAACTAGACCATTTTGTGCCATCGACATTTTTTAGCAATCTAGCATAATCATTCTCTAATTCGACAAAGCCTTCTGTTTGTTTAGCTTGCCACATTTTTTTATCCTTAAGAAACCATTAAATTTAACGCGTTCCTAAAATAACTATTTTTTTAAAAATTGCAAGTTATATTTTTGAATATTGAAAAATCTTTACAAAAATATGTACACACAAAAATTTCTTTTTTGCATAAAACAATCATTAATAGAGAACGCAGAGAGTAACAAATCTTTTATTTCTTTAAGCGTCTTGCTAGTTTTTTATGTTTCAAAGCATATTTTAAAATAACATAAATTGCTCTTACGCCGTCTTTCCAGCCAATCTTTTTGCCTTCAGCATATGTACGACCATAATAAGAAATTCCTACTTCATAAATATTACAGCCAAGAGAAGCTAGTTTGGCAGTTATTTCAGGTTCGAACCCAAAACGGTTTTCTTCTATATCTATAGATTGGATAATTTCACGTTTAAAAAGTTTGTAGCAGGTTTCCATATCAGTAAGATTCAAGTCTGTACACATGTTAGACAACAAGGTAAGGAAAGAATTTCCCATGCTATGCCAGAAATAGAGGACACGATGAGCGTTTCCACCTGCAAAACGAGAACCGTAAACCACATCTGCTTTTCCAGCCAGTACAGGCGCCAAAAGAATAGGATATTCATTTGGGTCATATTCCATATCAGCGTCCTGGATGATTACATAATCGCCTGTTACTTCTTTAAAACCTGTTCGAAGTGCAGCACCCTTACCTTGATTATGGTCGTGATATATTACTTTATCAACCAGTTTGTACAATTCATTCTGAAGCAATTCTCTTGTACCATCGTTAGAATAATCATCAACTAGAACAATTTCTTTTTCTTCTACCGGAGATGCTTTAACTCTCATAATAATATCTTTGAGAGTATTCTTTTCATTGTATACTGGAATAACTATAGATAGTTTCATATAAACACCAACCTTAAACTTTTTTGCTATTATAATAAAGAATTTGCTTTATTGCTATTTTTTTATATGGTTTTTATAATTTTAACAAAATTCTGATTTCCCTAATTATTTTAAAATCCCCCTTAATCCCCCTTTGCGACTCGCTGACCTCCTGTCGCTCGCTTGCATACCGCCATCCTTGGCGGTAATACAAAAGGGGGTAAGCACATTACTCCACACAATGAATTTTAAACAAATTCTAAGTTTTTAGACAAACTCTAACAAAGAGGTTATCTAGAAGCGCTGTAATTACTACTATTTCCAATAGTAGCAGCAATCTGGTCACCTTTTATAAGGAAAGAATTCCAGAAATCTGTTGTTGAATCAGAAGATTTATCTTCTATAACCGGCTGTTTGTTTTCTGCTTTAATTGCAGCAGACGGTTTATTATTTTCTGTTTGTACAATCTGCTTATTTGAATTCTGTTTATTATCTTCTGGAATTTGAGCTACAACAATTTCCTGGCGCTGTTCTTTAACTGGTTCTACAGTTTTTTCTTTCTCTAATTCTTTAGAATCAGCTTCAGGCTCTTCTGACAATTCTCTTTCAGACAGATTCAAGGGAACAACAACCGGATTCTTTGCTATGACCTGTTCTTCAACAACTGGCTGTTCAGGCTTTACAGCCAAAGCAATCTGAACCGGTTCCTGAGGTGTCTGAGAAGGACCTTCTTCTTCAGGCTTTTCATCTTCAGAGGTATCAGGCTGTTCAAATATTGTTTCCTTGTTAAATGCAATAATATTACGATCTATACTCTTACCCTGAATATAAGAATATAGCCAGCCTCTTACATCCACAGAGACAGGTCTTTCAGGCCCCATTGTCAGTGGAGTATTACATCCATATAATCTTTCAAGCTGATTTCTTAAGCGTTTTTCTAAATCATAAAATTTTCTTTTTGTTTCTCCGTCATTGGCCGAGGAAAGTTCCTGGCCTCTGGCTCCCCATCTGTATTCTATTGAATGATAAGGGTCGAAAGACAAATCAAAGAGTCTATAGTTAACATCTGCAAAGTTTAAAACCACTTGTCTTCCAGCAGAATTTACATAACTGATACACATCTTAGGCGCAAGCTCATCATACTTTAAAAGAAAACTATACGCCAGAGCCTTTGCCATTTTAGGGTCATAGCGCTCTGTATTTAAAACCATCTGTCTTGTAGTATCATAAAATTCTCTGAAAGCCACTTTTAACCTTGCATCTCTAGAAGGCGTAGAAAGTTCTTCCCATATTCCGTCTGTACCGTAAATATTGTAAGGAAGCTTACCTGGATGAGGTTTTAAATTGCAGCCTTTCTGAATTGCTACCTCAACAGCTAAAGCACGATATCTTATATCTTCATAAATATCCTGCATCATAAAAATAAATTCCTGCATTGGATCTGAACGGCTGTTTGAAGTTGCCATACTAAGACGAATATAGTCATAGTAGCCTAAACCGCTTTTTCCGCCTACAGAAAAACTCTTCGCATATTGGTCAGCAGCAGAATAGTCTTTAAGATTATGATTCTGTGTTCTAACTATTTTACCGTCAGAGGTATATCGAATCTGACGCCATTTCTTAAAGCCGCCGCCATTCTTCTTATCACCTCTTGAAAATTTACTTCCAAACCAGGGTTTAGAAATACTTTTATCCGGGTGAGCATCTATAAGTCTTATTCTTCCGTTATCAAGAACCTTTGCAACCAGGGCGACATGACCATCTGGGTCATAATAAATGGTTCCTGGAGTAAGATTCTTTTTATTAATTTTTATCGGGTAATGGTCAGAAGTTTCACAATTTACATCCATTCTGTAATAGCCTGAATTTACCAAGGTTACCTGATAAAACAACTGCTGAGGAGTAGAGAAATAATCCTGATCTTTAAACTGCATTGGTTTATTGCCTCTGCTGTATCTTTCATCTCCCCCACCCTTGCTTGAAATTTCTGAAGTATAACTAAATGGCAGTCTAAGCTTATAAGCGACATAAGCTCTTATCAAATATGGCAAATCAGCACAGTCTGGACTGAGATTTAGTTTCTTGTCTTCCTCTCCATAAAAAGGATTAACCTTAGGATCTCTAATAAACTTGTTTAAATTACCATACTTAGAATCGCATATTCTTTCAACAAAATCACTATATGCTTTTTCGTCCTGTTCAGTCCAGACAGAACGAGATACTTTCCAAGCCGCGGCATTCGCAGTATTTGAAATAAATACAGCCGTCAGCAGAATTGAAATTAGTATGAGTAATTTTTTCATACTAATTAAATATGTAAAAAATCAGATTATTTTCCAGTAGTTTTTTAATCTTCTTTAGGGAATTCAGGCAGATTATCTAAATCATAATCTCTAGATCTGGCATGTTCTTCGGGGCTTCTAAAAAACTTAGCGTAAGCGGCGCTTATATGGCCGCCAATTAAAATTATACAAGAAGAAAGATATATCCAAAGCATAAAAGCTACTACTGTTCCTAACGAACCGTAAACAAGGCTGTAACTGTTCGGCCCGCGAGTAATATACCAAACAAAAGCAGATTTAGTAACAAGCATTGCAACACCTGAAAAAGAGCTTGCTACAATAGCTTCACGCCAAAACACCTTACAGTTTGGAATATACTTATAAAAGAGAATCAAAAGAGCAAATATAGTCAGAACAGGCATAAACTGAACAAATAAATGCTGAAATCTGTTTGCTCTTACGATAAAGGTGGTGAAAAAGCCTGGAAATAGTCTTGGAACAGCATCTATTATCGCTGTTGTAACAAGAACAATTATAAGAAAAATTATTACAACACTGATTGTCAACAAACCAATAAGTCTGTCTACCAAGAAGTGACGACTGTTTGCTGTTGGCCATGCCATATTGATATTCTGCGCAAAACCTGCAAAAACTAATGTAGCTGACCACAAAAGAATGATTGTTCCAACATAGCCAACTGTTTCACTAGCTTTAATCAAATGCTGAATGTTAGCCATGACAATCTGCTG
>JAFXRA010000055.1 GCA_017526725.1 Candidatus Rifleibacteriota bacterium | reverse complement strand
TTTATTTGTTTGTAGCCGACACATTTGTCATAAACGTATAGCTTTCAGGGCTAAAGCCCATACGCTATACTTTTTATGACAAATGTGTCGGTAACAAGCACAATCTAATTTGGACTTAAAAATTAGTTTTCGGACAGCCTCAAGGAGGGGAAGCTATTATTGTCATCTCTCGGTGTTGAAAAGTTAAAAAAATGAAAAACATTAAATCCAGTATTGCTATACCTATAATATTTATTTGGTTATTTCTAGTTCTAGGAATAACTCTTATTGTTAAGACCCTGAATTACGAATCTTATACAGAAGCTAAGTTTATAGATAAAACCACAAAAACATTACAGAAAACGGTTTCTGATAAAGAATTAAGTAAGATTATTGAAGAAGGTGGCAGTAAGTTTAATAAACTCCTTACTAAGCTGGATATTGCACAGAACAGTTTTGCTTTTGCTGTTGATACTAATCAAAAGATTAAAATATATAACAAAACAAAAGCAGATGTCAGTGAATCTTTAGACATCTCAATTTTCCCTCATCTTAAAGCAAATTCTGAATTAATCGGTTTGATTACTAAGCACCAGTCCGGGCATTTTGTATTTACTTCTACTGTCAGCAAAGAAAATCTTTACTGTTTCGTTGAGGCCATTCCTGATTCTAAGTGGAGTCTGGTTGTTACTGTTTTAAAAGACAGTATTGTCATGAAAACATTAAAGGAAAAGCGTTATTATTTTTGCGGAATAGCCTGCTGTATTTGCTCTCTGACTTTACTAATTACTATGCTGGGCTGGTTTATTCCTAAAGATTTAAAAAACAAGTTCTGGTACTCAACTTCGTTGTTTGCTGTTGTATTGGCTATTGGAATAAGTATGCTTTGTATTTTCAGCAATAAATATAACGACTACGAAAACCCTGAAGAAATCTCTCTTACTGACCAGAATATAATAGAAGGTTTTCTCGATAAATACGACAATCAATTAGTCGAAGAAGGCAACAGCCGGATTAACAGAGTTAAAGTCGGTATTTTCCTTAAGAATATTGATTTTGAGTCTAGCACTAAGGTTAATTATAGTGGTTATCTCTGGGAAAAGCTTACCAAAGAACAAATTGGTTCTATTGAACCTGGGTTATATTTCTCAGATTCATTTAAGAGCAAGTTTGAGCAACTATATGAAAAAGATAATCCCGATGGGAGTAAGGTCTATGTTTGGTATTTTGAATGCCGCTTAAGTGCCGACCTTCAGGAGAAAAATCTTTATCCATTTGACGTTGAAGCTGTTAAAGTCAGACTTCGCTCAAAAGATTTCGGAAATAACGTAATTCTTGTTCCTGATATTAAAGATTATGTTGATATAGAGCCATTCGCAAAACCTGGTGTGTACAACCAGATGACAATTCCTGGCTGGAATATTTCTGAAAGCTTTTTTACTTATCTTAAAGAAAAGTATGATTCAACTTTTGGGGTTTTCCATTCTCACACAGGAAGCATAGTTTATACAGAGCTCTATTTTAATGTTATTTTGAGACGTTCTTTCTTGGGCTCATTCATAAGCATATTCCTGCCAATATTTGTTACTCTGGTTATGATTTTTATTCTGCTTCTCACTTGTTCCAATGATGAGGAAAGGTCAAAACATCTTGGCTTTTCAGCAGGAGCAATATTAGCCAGCACTGCTGCGTTATTCTTTGTTGTAATCGTAGCTCAGATTGATTTGAGAGATAAAGTAGCTGCAGATGGTCTAATATACATGGACATCTACTACTTTGTAACTTACTTTGAATTTATGCTGGTAAGTATCAACTCAATACTCATGTGTTGGCCAGATAAGTTTAAATGGATTGCCTGGGAAGATAATATTATTGTTAAAAGCACTTTCTGGCCAATAGTTACAAGTATAGTTTTCGTTGCGACTCTGTTCTACTACTTCCCAAGAATATAAGTTAGAAAAAACGAAGGTGGGCTTTAAGAAAAGCCCACCTTTGTTTCTAAACTCTGTTGCTCTATGATCTAATGTTACTTCTTTTCGTAGACTCTGCAGTTATATTTGCTTGATTTATATATCAAATTGTAGCTCTTTGGAGTCTTCTTGTACATTCCGTTACATTCAATAATCTTTTTGTTTCTATACTTCAAAGCAAGATAAACTGACTTTAATACGTCTGATTTAGCTTCTTTGTAACCTTTATTTATATTCTTTTGAGAATAATAGTTAGAATCACCTTTGTGTTTAGGATCCCAGCCTTGCATTTTCTTTATAGTAGTTTTCTGGTTAAGCATAGCACTTGCCCAGCCATAATGCAGATATGGGTCTTTAAAATAGCCTTCTCTTTGTGTTGTTCCAATCAATATGATTACATAATCTTTTGATACGCCGATGGAAGAAGCAAGTTCAATGATTTCTTCTCTTGTCGGTGTTTTCATACTTTTCAATTCTTTTTTGAAGTCTTCTGGAGAAATACCTTTATTGACTGACTTAACAGTTTCTTTGACTTCCTTTTTGCTGGAATCATTTTTATCGGATTCTACTTTCGTTTCAGAATCAGTTTTATTGGTTTTTTCGGTATATTTTAAACTTTCTTCTTTAGAAAGATATCCGCCTTCCCAGGTATCACCAGGATATTCGGGCTGTACTCCTGTTGCTTCGCAATTTGGAATACTAATAAAGTTTTTATGCATAAAGCCTTTTACGCCGTCTATTTCAACTTGATAAAAATCGCCAGAGATTCCTAATACAGTTAAGTTGGTTTTGTTATAAGTACCAGTGATGGGGCCCCATGCCCATTCTCTAAGTCTTATTCCATCATATTCCAGTTTACCTTCTACAGGAAAACCAGTTGTATCAACTTTAATATTATCAGTTTTGTCTTCTTTTACGTTGTCTTTTATGTTTGAAATAGCTGTACCAATAGTATCTAAGCCTATATTAGAAGTTTCCTTTTCTATTTGAATATCACTATCTTCAAATGGACTTTCTGCATAAAGATTTGGAACAAAAAGTGTCGACATACCTAAGAAAAGAATTAAACCTTTTTTAATCATTTTATTTCTCTCCATAAAAAACTATCTATTTATAATATACATTATAACTCAAAAAAAGTTTTAATTAAAATTCTTGAGGTATACTCGGACTATATTAATATTGATAATTAAAGCGGATTATGCTACAACTACCAAAAATAAAAAGAAAAGAATCTCTCTTATCATTTATATATGGAAAATATTAAAATCTTTAAAGCCGAACCAAATCTTATAAATACAATAAAATCTCTTTGGCCCTTTGAGATAAAAGAAAATAACACCAGCATTCAAATTGAACTAGGCGATAAGAAGAAAGAAATCTGGGCTTTCCCATTAGTAGCTGGAAGCGAATATTTGGATGATGCAATTCATTCTATGGAAGAACACCGTAAAGTTATTCCTGCTGCTCTAAACCGTTGCTTAGAAAGCATCGACGGTATTTTTATGGCTGGCTATTATGCTAAAAAACTAAAAGATGACAATTATGAACATGGTTTGGTTCTAATTCCAGCTAATAGAGGTTCTAAGGAACTTAATTCCAGATTATTAACAGATTATTGTTTTGAACGTGAAGAACTTTATAAGAATATGTTGTCTGAAGAATATTTTTCTCAGATAAACAGATTTTTAGATGCTTATAAATCAGTGTGTAAAAAATACTGGATACAGGACACAAAACTTATAAATACATCTTTTAAAAACAGACCAGTAATTAGCGATAATGATTGTAAATTCCCTGAAAAAGCTGCAGTTTCAACTTGGCATACAGAAGTCTATCCTGATTTTATGCGGCCAGTTAGTATGATTGGAGATATCTATATTGATTTCATAATCTGTGACCATAAACTTGTTTCTTTACAGACTGAAATAGAAGAAGATGATACTATCTGGGATTTATTTGAAGAAGAATCTATTCACACTTTATATTCTTTGCAGGCAGAATTTCTGAATAATGCTTTTGCTAATGAAATTAAAGGCTGGTGTGTAACTACTTCTTTTGAACTATCTGAAAGAAAAGATTTTGATTATAGAACACTTTATGACATTGCTGTTCCTGATTTAAAAGGAAACGTCGTAGATCAGGGCTTCACAATAGGCTGGTGCGGTAAAATCGCTTTCATTGCAATTGGAATAGATAAACCTTTGTATATCTCACCTGAGTTTATTAAACCTTTATCAGATATAGGTGATTTCGAACAGGTTGGAAATGATAATAAAGCTTTCTGGAGAAACAGAGATATTGAATATAGTCGAAGATTCGGCAGTCATAATCTGATTAAGGTCTGTGATGACCTTATGACAGAACAGAAGGCTAAAGAAAAACTATTTGAAGCCTGTAAAAAAGTTTTGCAATCTTGTAAAAACCCTTTAAAAGAAGTTCAGAAGGGAATTAATAAATATATCCTTCGCTATTTAAAAGGGTTGGCTCGTGGTACATACGAAAAAGAAGCTTCAGAATTTATCAATGAAGTAAACTCTGCTCAAATCTGTGCTGATTTACAGGAATGCATTTATAAAATTTTAAAAATGAATTAAATAGCTCTTTAAAAAATTAAAATAATTTTTAATAATAGTTATCAAATTATAGACATTAACCGAGTAACAAAGTACACACCGTAGTAAATAATATATATAAGGGTACAGGGTGGAGTTTGGTTAATGAATAATTTTTTTCATGGTTTAAAGGATTGGTTTGGCGACTTTGTCAAAGCTCTGATTTTCTTTTTGTTGCTTCAGACATATGTTGCTCAAGGATTTGTAATCGAAGGTTCTTGTATGGAGCCGGAACTGCATTCACATGAGAAAATAATGGTTAATAAGATGATTTATCATGTGAAAGAACCAGAGGTTGGGGAAATAGTTGTATTTACTTATCCCTATGAGCCTGGCAAAGATTTTGTAAAGCGTGTTGTTGGCGTTCCTGGTGATGAAATAGCAATTAGGGATGGCTATTTATTCAGAAACGGCAAGAAGATGAATGAATCTTTTGTTAAAGAATATGTATTTGGTTCATACGGACCTCTTAAGATTCCTGAAGGTAAATTATGTGTTATGGGAGATAATAGAAACAATTCTCATGACAGCAGAGCCTGGGGTTTGCTTGATAGAAATTTGGTAAAAGGTAGAGCAGATATAAGATTTTGGCCCGTTAAGCAGATTGGTTTAATTCCAGTAAGAAAAGACTGAGTATGAAGATATAAGATATAAGATTTAAGATTTAAGATTTAAGATAGAAGATTGAAGATTTCTTTTATTTTATATCTTAAGATTTGGTCTTGTATCTCATGGCTAAAGATTGCTTGAAGCTAAAATTTAAAACTTGTAAATATTCTTATGTAATAGTATAATACCACGCTTGGAGTTAATTTTGACTACTAATTATAAAACTGAATCCTTTATCTGCCCTTGTTGCGGAAAAGAGTTTGAAAGCAGAATCGTGACTACGATTACACATGAAGGTCAGGATTCTGATTTTTTGCCGCATTTTGTTGGTGGTAATCCTTTGCCGTTCTATTTGGCAAAGTGTTCAAATTGTAATTATGTAGGTTATCCAGAAGACTTTTCTGCAGAAAATTCCCAAAAATATTCTATTAATGCATCACAAATTAAGAAAATACTAAGTATGCCTCTTGCCAAAAAGATACCAAGCGAAGCAATAGATTTCTTTGTTGCTGGTAAAATCTATGAAGAGCAGAAAAAGAATCCTTATTTTACAGCAAATCTTTATTTGCGTGGTGCATGGTGCTGTAGATTAATTGAAAATCGAAAAGCAGAAATAGAACTGCAGCAGCTTGCTATCAGGTTTTTTAAGGTTGCTTTAGAAAAATCAACAATTTCAAATCCTGATACTGTTTCTGTGGTAACTTATCTTGTAGGAGAACTATATCGAAGGCTTGAAGATCGAAAATCAGCAAGAGAATGGTTTGAAGCTACTGTTGAATCTATTATTGACCCAGAACAGCAATGGCTATTGGAATTAACTCAAAAACAAGCAGAATTAAATGAATATTTAATCAATTAAGGAGTTCTTTTATGAACAAAAAAGCAGAAAAATTTGAAAAAATGTTGAAAGAAAACAAAATTGAATGTTTTCAAAAAGAAGAAGTAAAAGATGAACTTCATACCTGTCTTTTCAGAAGTTTTATGGAAATAGAAGGATTGCAGCTTCCTGTAGTTGTAATATTAGATGATAGTATTTACAGTATTTTCAGAACTTTAGTTATTGGTAAAGGTGTTAATGAAAAGAACCGCAAAGATGTTGTCGACATTGTTAATACTTTAAATGCTACTTATAAATCTTTTAAATATATTGTATCTGAAAATGGTGAAATCATTCTTGATGCTTGTGTTCCATGCACTGATGAAGGTTTTGATCCAAATTTAATTCGTGTAATGATTGATGTTGCAATCAAGAATCTCAACGAAAACTACCGCAAAATTGTTAAAACCGTTTGGGAATAATCTCTAAGCTCTAGATTACAAATTCGAAAAATATAAGCCGCAAACATGGTAATTTATTTATCGTGTTTGTGGCTTATACTTTTTTTAGATTATTCTAGAGAGAACACCTGTCACTCAACATTTTTCAATAATCTTATTCTTGTATCTTATATCTTAGTGTTACGCTTTGCTGTGGGACACTTCGTTGTGAGAAGGCTGTTTACAGCCTGTGGTATTAGTCAACAACTAACACGGGCAGCTTTCGCTGCCGTCTCACAGATTGCGTCAGCAATCGTCTCACAGAGGCTTTAGCCTCGTATCACCCATCACCTACTAGTCATTTGTTAACTAAAAGTTATGAGATAAGTTCACCTAGCAAAAACATTTTTGTGACTTTTATATCTTTTATCCTTCTTTTGAAAATTTTAAACGGGTCAGTATCTAGGCAGATAAAATCAGCTCTTTCACCAATTTTTAAATGGCCTTTTCGTTCAAAATTACCCATAATTCTGTGTGGTTCATTAATAAAAATACCAAAGGCCTGATTTAAGCTTAACTGTTCATCAGGATTTGTATGATTAACTAAGGAATGAATTCCAAGTATTGGGTCTATTGGGGTTACCGGACTGTCAGAACCACCAATTAAAACCAAACCTGAATCTGCTAAGGTTTTATAAGGATTGCAGTTCATTGCTCTTTCTATTCCGAGGCGTTCTGCATAAACACCATTTTTACCGCCCCAAAAATAATCATAAGCCGGTTGAATACTGATTACTGCCTCAGCTTTTCTTGCATTACGAATTGCCTTATTGTTTGGCAGAATGAA
>JAFXRA010000054.1 GCA_017526725.1 Candidatus Rifleibacteriota bacterium | reverse complement strand
TTGCTTAGCTAAGGCGTAATCTTGAGCTTTCATAAGTACTTCTCTTATAGAAGCAGCTATACCCATTCTGGTAGAGTAGGAAAAGCTCATATTTTTAGCAGTTGCCTTAGGTAATTCACCAAATGACATAAGAATTCCAGCTTGTTCTACTATTAATCCAACATCAGCAGAATTTCCGTTAGTTTTTAAAATAGAACAAACACCAGCTATTGGTAAATCTGAAGCAGGGCAAACCAAAGTTGTACTAATTCCGGCTCTTCTAGCATCATCTAAGGCTTTATCTCTCATTTTTATTCCATCTAATGGTCTTAAATGAGGAGTAAATTCAGAATAGCTTTCAGATGAATCATCTAAATCTTCACAGGTGTCTGTAAGACCTAAATGGCTGTGAGCATCAATCAAACCTGGAATTAAGTATTTTTGATTACATTCTATAATTTTATCAACGTTCTTGTGTATGCTAGAACCGACCATTGTTATTTCGCCGTTTTCAACCAGAACCTTCTGGCTTGGGAAAAACATGCCGTCTTTAATTATACGAACGTTATTAAATATAATTGACATCTATTTCCTCGTTATAAACCTATTTTCTTTCAAGAACTTTTTCACCATCAATAAATACATATTCAGGTTTAGATCTTGTATCAAGAGGATGTCCTTCCCAAACAACAACATCAGCGTCAAAACCAGTTTCCAGTTTGCCTAAACGCTTGTCTAATCCAAGAATAAAAGCAGCATTTTCTGTTAAAGCTTTAATAGCTTTATTTTCATCTAAGCCATATTTTACGGCCAGTGATGCTGTAACATTCAAAGCTTCAATATTAATAATCGGATAGTCGGTTGTAAATGCAACAACACAGCCTTCATCCATTAATACTTTTGGAGTTTCAAAAGATTTATGAGATACTTCTGGTTTTGTTAGACCAGTAATAGTTGGACCTACAACAGCTTTTGCTTTCCATTTACCAAGTTCTTTAGCTATTAAATGGCCTTCAGTACAATGATCAAATACTATATCAAGGTTGAATTCCTGAGCAATGCGGTAAGCAGTTATGATATCATCTGCCTGATGAGCATGAGCTCTGACTGGCATTTTGCCTTCTATTAAAGGAAGTAATGCTTCAAGTTTTATGTCGCGTTCTTTAAATTCTTTATTTTTCTTACGTTTTAAGTAATCTTGAGCTTTCATTAGCCATTCACGAATTACAGCAGCAGTGCCCATTCTTGTGGAAGGGAATTTCTTCTGGTTGCCATATACGCCCTTTGGATTTTCACCAAAAGCCATTTTCATTGCGCAGCTATCTTTAATACAAGCTTCTTCAACTACTTTGCCTTTAACTTTAACTACACAAGCCTGACCGCCAATAGGATTTGCAGAACCAGGAGTAATCATTACGGTAGTTACGCCACCCTTAAGAGCATTCTGAAATGCTATATCACGCATTTTTACTGCATCATAAGCACGAATTTGAGGAGTAACCAGACCAAACATTTCATTGGAATCGCTATCAAAATGACCGATACCACTCTGATCTAAACTAATATGGGTATGTGGATCTATAAAACCAGGAACAATATATTTTCCAGTGCAGTCTATTGTTTCTGAAATTTCTTCATTTTTCTTCTTGGAAGCAGGAGCTGCTTTTCCTTTTTTTGCTTTTGTTGAAGCAATAATAACTTCAGAAATTTTCCCTTTTTCTATAACTAGTTTATCTAATTCTTGGAATTTGCCCTGATAGAAAATATAACCTTTTTCCATGACTGTTTTCATAAAAATAAAAATACCCCTTTCCACAATAAAAGCTTTGAGTATTTGTCTCTCTCAAGCGAATATTTGAGGTATTATACAACAAATCGGGATAGGGTTCAACTTTCTTTTTATTATGAGTAGTTTTGATTTTTTGTAATTTTTGCTGACTTGACCTTATCCAAAAAGATAATTATAATAAATTTTATGAAGAGAATTATTTACATATCACTATTGGTTTCTTCGTTGTTTTTGTTAGGCTGTGATGAAAACAATAAAGAATCGGCTTCTCAACCTTCTCAATCCCAAAAGTCAGAAATAACAAACAATATTAATACTAATGATTATACTGTTTTAAACGCTTCTGAAGGTAATCTTTTCGGGAAAGAAAAATCAGTTTTGGAAAAAGCCCAGAAAGATTATCAGGATTCCTACAGTGAATATGTACGCTGTTTGAGAGAAAGCGGCCCTCAAACAATCGAAACTCTTCAAGCTTTAGCTGTTTACCAGAAAAAGTATCAAATTTATCAGATGCTTTTAAAAGCCGAATCAGAAAAATAAATTTATATTTAAGCTAAATCTTTGGCTATTGTTGTTTGATTTTTCCCAGCCTGCTTGCTTTCATACATAGCTGTATCTGATGCCTTTATAAGTGTTTCTTTATCTTTAGCATGAACAGGGTAGGCTGCAACACCTATGCTGACTGTAATATGAAGATCTCCTGAACTATGTGTTACACTTAAAGAAGCAATGGTTTTTCTTACACGTTCTGCGGTCATATAAGCTTCTTCAGATTTTGTTTCAGGAAGAATTATGCACATTTCTTCACCACCATAACGGCAGGGAATGTCTATGGCAGTTCTGACAGTTTCTTTGATACAGGTTGCAACTTTTTGAATAACCAAATCGCCTGTCTGATGACCATAGGTGTCATTAAACTTTTTAAAATTATCTATATCAATCATAATCAGGCTTAGATTTAATCCGTAACGTCTTGCTCTAAGCAATTCTTCGCTTAATCTAGCCTGAAAATAACGATGAACAAATAAATGGGTCATTCCATCGGTAATTGATAATTCGTATAGTTTGTTATTTTCAATAGTAACAGCAGCTTGAGAACCAATAAGAGTCAACAAACTCAAATCATTCTTATTAAAAAGCTGATCATTTTTCTTATTAACTATATTAATTACACCGATTGTTCCTTCTTTAAACTTTAAGGGAGCACAGATTAAGCTTTTAATATCTTCAACCGGCATAATACTGCCAAAATTTTTAAATCTTGTATCTTTAAAACCTTCATTACAAATAATACCGATGCCATCAAAAGCAACTTTACCGCATACCCCGGCACCAAGTTTGATGGGATTGCTGGAAATTGCTCTATAACGGCCGCCAGTAGCAACTTTTATTACTAATTCATCTGTCTGGTCATCAAGAAGCATA
>JAFXRA010000053.1 GCA_017526725.1 Candidatus Rifleibacteriota bacterium | reverse complement strand
TCATATTCATTGTTTTCAATTGCAAAATAAACGGGAGTCTTACTTCTCTTATCCTCTATATTTACTGGAATTCCTGCATCCAATACTTTTTTAGCTAAATCAATATTGCCATTACGTGCTGCTGCATGAAGCAAAGTTGCGCCGTCTAAGTCTTGTACAATTGTTAAATCTGCTCCATGTTTTATTAAAACATTTAAATAATCTGTTTTATCACTTGAAGCAGCGGCATATGTCATTGAAAGAATATCAAAATCTTGTTTAGGGGTTATGAATGGTGTGGCAAAACCATGTTCAAGTAATGTATCCAGCAGTTTTAAATAATCATTCTGGTATGTAATAGTAGTTAGCATAGCTTTTACTTGTCCTGGACTATATTTACTCCCTCTAAAATTATATTCATAATCTGTCTGAAGGCTGTCATAAACTTCTTTAATCAGTTCTTCTTCAGATGAATAATAATATCTATCAATGCTTTTTACAGGTTTCTTTGTATTTGTTGAAGAATTGTCATCGGGAACAAATTCATCGTCAAATTTTCCTGCTAATACATCAGTATTTTGAACGTAATAATGCTTTAATTCCGAATTAGATTTAGTTAAACTTTTTTCTGCTTTCAGATTGTTATGACAGTAAAAAGTGTTAAAAAATGCATAAATAGAGAGACAAAGTATAAAGACTTTAATGTTTTTCATATTATTTCCTGGTAAGTTTTTTTTATACTTTAACCTAATTTAGGTAATCATAAAAGAAAAAATCTTGAAAAAATCATATTAGTTTGATATTCTCTACAAACTAAGGCAAATATCATGAAATTTTCACAAGTATTTTTAGAATCAATTGGTTATGAACTGCCAAAGAGGGTTATCACCTCTAGATGGATAGAAGAACAACTTTGGCCTCTTTACCAGAAGATTCATTTTCAAATAGGCACATTAGAAGCTTTAACAGGTGTTAAAGAACGCCGTTGGTGGGAACCTGGCCACATTAATGCTGTAGAAGCCGCAAAAGCTGCCAAAAAAGCCTTAGCTAAATCAGATGTTCCTATAGAAGACATAGGTGCAGTTGTTTATTGTGCTGTCTGTCGAGACAATTATGAACCTGCAACAGCTTGCCATGTTTGCTCAGAACTTAAAGTCAGACCAGATACTGTTATTCATGATATTACTAATGCCTGTCTAGGTACAATGTCTGGTATAATCGATATTGCAAATCGTATTGAACTTGGGCAGATTAAAGCAGGGCTTGTTGTAGCTTGCGAAACTGCCCGCGATATTACTCAAATATTGATTAATAGAATGGTAGAAGAAGGCACTTCAGAATATTTTCGTGAAGCAATGGCTACTATGACTGGTGGTTCAGGGGCTGTAGGCATTCTTTTGACTGATGGTTCATATGAATCTGATAAACCGCGCTTAGTTGGCGGTGTTGCAATGGGAGCTCCTCAGCATTTTGCAATGTGCCGATGGGGTGCAGACAAAAGAATTCCTGCGCGTGCTCCTCAAATGATGGAAACAAACCCTATTGGTATGCTTAAACATGGTGGCGAGCTTATTCGCATGGTTGGAGATGCTTTTTTCAATAAATTCCAATGGTCTAGAGAAGAACTTGATAAGATTATTTCTCACCAAGTTGCAGCAGCCAATAGAGATGCTATTATAGCAAATCTAGGTCTAACATTAGATAAAGACTTTTCTACTTTTCCATTTTTAGGGAATATGGGAACCGTTTCTCTGCCTGTTACTGCTGCTATTGCTGAAGAACGCGGCATATTAGAACATGGTCAGAAAGTTGGTTTTATTGGTATAGGCAGCGGTTTGAATTCTATGATGCTGGGCTGGGAATGGTAAGCAATGGCATTTAATAAAGATTTATATAAAGAAGAATACCCTTTTAAAAGTAATTATTTTACTCAGCCATCTGGTTTAAAACAGCATTATCTAGATGAAGGCAAAGGTACCCCTTTTTTAATGGTTCATGGAAATCCATCATGGTCATTTCTTTATCGTGATATGGTAAAAGCCTTCAGAGATAATTACCGTTGCATAGTTCCTGATCATATTGGCTGCGGACTTTCTGATAAACCTCTTAAGGGTGAATATCCGTTTACTTTAAAAGAACGTATAGACGATTTAGAAAGATTAATTGAAAGCTTAAATTTGACAGAACCAATTAATATTGCTGTTCATGACTGGGGCGGAGCAATTGGCTTCGGTTATGCAGGCCGTCACCCTGATAAAGTAAATAAACTGGTTGTCTTAAATACAGCCGCATTTGGATTACCTTCCGATAGCCCTTTCCCTGCAGCTATTTGGGCATTTAGACATACAAAAATCGGAGAATTATGTAATTATTATTTTAATGCATTCTCATTTATTGCAAGTCATACTTGTTCTATAAAAGGAATGAGCCGCAAAATAAGGCATGGTTTCAGAGCACCTTACGATACTGTTGCTCATAGAACAGCTACTTCCGAATTTGTACTTGATATTCCTTTACAAAAAGGCGACCGTTCTTGGGATGAACTGAAGAAAGTTGAAGAAAGACTGCCATTACTACAGAATAAGAAAATTATAGTCTGTTACGGACGCAGAGATTTCTGTTTTAATCGTTATTTCTATAATGAATGGAAACGCCGGTTCCCTAATGCTGAATATCATACTTTCAATGCCGGTCATTATACACTTGAAGATGCCGGTCCTGAAATATTTGAATTAGTTAAGAAATTTTTTAATGAAAAAACTTTTTAAGAGTATTATTTTTTTTTCTTAGCAATAATTCCTATTGCATCTTTTGCTTTTAAACCGGCTCCCTCATACATAAGCAGGTGTCAATCTTTGCAGCACCGATTAACACATATATTTCACGATAGCGTGAAAGAATACAATCTTGAAACGAACTCTAGTTTAGATGCTGAATCTCCAACGCTTACTGTTCAAACAGCACTTCAATTTTTGAAAGATTATGGATACACCGACGAACGCTTATATAAAGTAACTTCAAAATGTGAGCTTGATTTAAAATATTTTAAAGATGGAATAAAAGCTTACGATAATCATAAAAATGTTTTTATTTGCAGATTTCATGGCTCTGAAGCCTGTGGAATTAAATCATCTTATCCAAATGAATTATCAAAAGAACATGAAGCATATGACAGAGGAAGGCGACTTTCAATAATGTTACATAGCTCTCAGGATTTTATTTTAGTCGGACTTATTATAATTGTAGCAGTCGTTGTAACTTATTTCGCAAGCCATAAGAGAAAGAAAAAGTTAAATTAGATATAAGATTCAAGACCATAGTTGGAGACACAAGACCATAAATTAGTAAGTGATACGCTTCGCTGTGGGACACTTCGTCGTGGGACAACATCTGTCGCTGCTTGTGGAATATTGTTGGAAGAGTTGGAAGCGTTAGAAGTGTCGGATATAAGAAGACCTTCCCCGCGATGCGAGGCAACATTTTCAATTCTCACGGGCAACGGCAGTTGCCGTCCCACAGATTGCGCCAGCAATCGTCCCACAGAGGCCTTAGCCTCGTCTCACTCTGTTACTCTATGCTCTATCGCTCTTATTTCTTTTATCTCCATTTAAGGTCTTATATCTTTAATCTTAAATCTTATATCTTATATCTTCTCTCCAAATATGGTATAATAGCAAAAAATTTTCACAGGTTTTGAAGGATATAAAATGAGTTCTAGTTATACTAATATGGCAGATTTCATTCGTGAAAATGCGAAGAAATATCCCTATAAAAGAGCAATTGTAATTCCGACAGCAAGAGACAATTTTGGTCATGCTGCTTATTCAAGTCTTACTTTTAAACAATTAGAAGACGAAACTAACAGATTTGCCAGAGGATTTGAGAAAATAGGCATTAAACGCGGGACAAAAGTTGTTGTTTTAATTCTTCCTGGAATAGAAATGTATATCACATGGTTTGCTCTTTGTAAGATTGGGGCTACTATGGTAATGATAGATTCTGGAATCGGTCCCAAAAGCATGTCTGCATGCATAAAAGAAGCTGCTCCAGAAGCCTTTATTGGTATAACAAAAGCTCATATTGCAAGAACAATTCTCAGATGGTCACCAGCTACAATTAAAATTAAAGTTACTGTTGGTCCTAAGCTGTTTTGGGGCGGTTATTCCTTCTATGATTGCCGTGATAGCGATAACTCAGAATACCCGATTGCAAAAATGGCAGAAAGTGAAACTGCAGCAATGATGTTTACATCAGGTAGCACAGGAATTTCTAAGGGTGCAGTATACACTCATAGTATTCTCTGTAATCAGGTTCAGTTCCTTCAAGAAATCTACAACTTTAACAAAGATGACTTAGATTTGGCTACTTTCCCACTTTTTGGTCTATTTGACGTTTGTTTAGGTTCAACTGCAGTTATTCCGGATATGGACCCGACTAAGCCTGGTAAAG
This sequence comes from Candidatus Rifleibacteriota bacterium, assembly GCA_017526725.1. Next base: position 5,549 of record JAFXRA010000053.1, on the reverse strand, counting down.
CTGATCCTGTTAAGCTTTTGGAAGCTATCAACGACAATGGTGCTACTGTAATGTTTGGATCCCCTGCCCTAATCGATAATCTCAGCAGATACGGTGAAAAGCATAATACAAAAATTCCTTCTTTAAGAATGGTAATCTCCTGTGGCGCACCTGCTAGAAATGATATTCTCAAAAGATTACAGAATATGCTTAATCCAGGAGTAGATATTTTCACTCCCTATGGGGCTACTGAAGCATTACCAGTAAGTTCTATAGGAAGCAGCATGATATTAGGTGAAACTGCACCCATTACTGATGCTGGCGGCGGAACCTGCGTAGGCAAACCAAATGAACATGTTCAGGTTAGAATAATCAAGATTACTGATGAACCTATTCCTGAATGGTCTGAAGATATAGTAATAACAGACGGTTCTATCGGTGAAATTGCTGTAAAAGGCCCTATAGTAACTAAAGAATATTTTAAACGACCCGAAAATACTAAACTTGCCAAGATAAAAGAAGGCGATGAAATCTGGCATAGAATGGGCGATGTCGGCCGAATAGATGAACAAGGCAGGCTCTGGTTCTGCGGTAGAAAATCTCATAGAGTCGAAACAGAAAAAGGTCCTCTTTTTACTATTCCATGTGAACGTGTATTTAATCAGCATCCGAAAGTATTCAGAACAGCTCTTGTAGGTGTTGGTGAATTGGGTCATCAGATACCTGTAATCTGTGTTGAACTTGAAAAAGATGTTAAAGACATTGATGATCCACAAACATTATTCAATGAATTAATGGAAATAGGCAAAAAATATCCTCATACTGCCAATATTGATAAGTTCCTTATTCACCCAAGTTTCCCTGTTGATATAAGACATAATGCTAAGATAGGCCGCGAAAAACTAGCTGCTTGGGCTGCTGACAACCTTAAGGGAAGAAACTGAAAGAATTGAGAATTGAGAGGTTAGAGCGGACAGTTGAACGTGAGACATCTATTCTCCGCACAAGGCTCGTTCTCTATTAGATTGTTCGAAGGCAGAAAGCAACAGAGACCGCGGAGGAGAATTGGGTCGAACAAGACAACTGTCCGACTGAAGTGTTACAAGAGTTGGAAGGGTGAGAAGTGTTACGATGCGTTGTGGGACTGCGACTGACGTCGCTTGTGGAAATAGTTGATGCTGCCCCACAATAGTGGGGAAGCTGGATTTGGCGAAGCCAAAGACTGAAGGGGGAGCAATGCATAGCATTGCGTTACTACTTAGAAGAATTTCGCAAAGCTTCACTTCGCTCCCCCCTCAGTCACTTTGTGACAGCTCCACCAATAATGCAAAAAGCATTTTGGGGGAGCATCAGAAAAAAAGGAAGTTAAAAATGACGGAATTAGGATCAAATAATACAGCATTAGTTACTGGCGGAAGTGGATTTTTAGGCCGGGCTATTGTAAAGATGCTTTTGAAAAAAGGTGTTAAGGTTCATATTTTAAGCAGAGGCAAGTATCCTGACTTAGAAGAAGCAGGTTGCAAAGTATTTCAAGGCGAAATATCTGATCAAAATGCTGTGGAAGAAGCAGCCAAAGGCTGTGATATTGTTTTCCATACAGCTGCTAAAGCCGGTGTAGCTGAGCCATACTCAGAATATGAAAGAATTAATTATAGAGGGACTTTAGCTGTTATAGAGGCTTGTAAAAAACTTGGAATTACAAAACTTGTGTACACTAGTACGCCTAGCGTTGCAATTGGCTCTAAGGGAATATTAAATGGTGATGAAAGCTTACCCTACCCGTCTAACCATACTGCTTACTATCCAAAGACTAAGACTATGGCAGAACAAGCTGTTTTAATCGCTAATGGCCCTAAACTTTCTACTGTTGCCTTAAGACCTCATTTGATGTGGGGTCCCGGTGATAATCATTTAGTTCCTAGACTTGTTAGAAAAACAAGAGCTGGAAAAATGAAATTTGTAGGCGATGGTAAAAACATTGTAGACACAACTTTCATTGATAATGCTGCTGAAGCTCATATTCTTGCTGCTGAACATCTTGCTCCAGATTCAGCTTGTGCAGGGAAAGCCTATTTTATTACAAACGGAGAACCTACTCCTATAAGTGAAATAACAAATAAACTTATTGCTACTGCTGGTTGTGGACCAGTTACTGCAACAATACCATTTAAATTGGCTTATGGAATAGGCGTAATAGTAGAATGGATATATAGAACTTTCCAGATTAAAAGTGAACAGCCTATTACTCCTTGGATGGCCTGTGAACTTGCTCATGATCATTCCTTCAGTATTGAAGCAGCTAAGCGAGATTTCGGATATGTTCCAAGAATCTCTATTGAAGAAGGTTTAAAGATTCTTGCAGAACACTATAAGGAACATCCAATTATGTAAGATTTAAGATAGAAGATAGAAGACTGAAGATTGGAAAGAACGGAGAGCATCAGAGCAACAGAGCGGAGAGTTTCATCTACAGCTTGTCATAAAGAGTATAGCGTATGGGCTTTAGCCCTGAAAGCTATACGATTATGACAAGTTGTAGATGAATAAGGTCGAACAAGACAACTGTCTAAACTATTAGAAGTGTAAGAGGAGTTGCAGATAAAAATATAACAGGTGAAAGAATATGCCAATAATAAAACTAGCGAAAACTTCAGGTTTTTGCATGGGTGTTAAAAGAGCAATGCAAATTGCCTTAGAAACTGCTAAAAATTCTGATTCAAAAGTCTATACTTGTGGACCTTTAATACATAATCCTCAAGCGATTAACTTTCTAAAAGAACAGGGTGTCGAAACCAGTCTGGATTGGCACCAAATCAAAGAAGGCACTGTTATTATACGTGCTCATGGAATGCCTAAAGAAGAAATTGCAGAGATAGAATCAAAAGGATTGAAAACTGTTGATGCAACCTGTCCTCACGTAAAAACAAGCCAGAAACAAATAAAAAAATATAGTGATTTAGGTTATTTTATTTATATTATTGGCGATCATGATCATCCTGAGATTCTTAGTCTGCAGAGCTTTGCAAAAGACTTTCAGGTCTTAGGTAATATAGAAGCCGCTAATGCTGTTTCCCATAAAGATAAAATAATGGTTATATCTCAGACAACCTTTAATGCTGAAGAATATAAGACAATATCATCTATCTTAAAAGAAAAAGCTGATAATGTGAAAATCTGTAATTCAATCTGTCAAGCTACATCACTTCGCCAGAATGAAATAAAAGAACTGGCTTCAGAAGCCGATGCAGTCATTATTGTTGGAGGAAAATCCAGTGCAAACACAAGAAGATTGTCTCAGATTGCATCAGAAATTTGCCCCAATACAAAACATGTAGAAACTGAAGAAGAATTAAACCCAAATGATTTTAAGAATTGTAAGATAATTGCTGTTTCTGCTGGAGCATCAACCCCAGACTTCATTACTAATAAAGTCATTGAATATCTGGAAAAACTCTAAATTTTTATGGTAAAATCAAATTCAATTAATCGTTTTCTCTTATAGGAAATAAAAAATGAAAAAATCAAATATTAAAATAGATGCTGAACATAATCCTTGTGATAAACTTTTATGGCTTGCAGCTATGATGGTAATAGATAAAAATATTCATGTTAATGAATTGAAGTTTATTGTTGATTATGGTTTAAAGCTTGGCTTAGAAAAAAGGCAGATAGAACAGATTGTTAATATGGCCAAGGGGCAGCCTGATAATTTGAAGCTTCTATTAGAAAAATCTGCATTGCCAAAAAATGAAGAATTTATGCGTATGCTCATACGAGTTGTCTATGCTGACGGAAAAGTAGTTCCAGAAGAAATAGAGTTTTTAAAATTAGCAGCCAAGAAAATGCAGTATGATGGAGCTGATTTAAAAATATTATTAGAAGATGAAAAAGAAGCTTTTAGAAATAGACAAAAAAATAATGAATGATTTAATAAAGAAATTAGCTGAAGATCATAATTTGTCTGATGATGAATTAAAGGGTATTTTAGAAACCGATAAGTTTGATGAAGAATTGCGGAATTCTGCAGATTCTGTTCGTAAAAAGTATTATGAAGATAAAGTTTACGTTCGCGGCCTAATAGAATTTTCTAATTTTTGTAAAAATAACTGTTATTACTGTGGTATTCGCAGAGACAATAAAAAGGCTGTCAGATACAGGCTTAGCAAAGAACAGATACTAAATTGCTGCAAAGAAGGTTACGAACTTGGTTTTAGGACATTTGTCCTGCAAGGTGGCGAAGACCCCTACTACACTGATGAAAAAATTGTTGATATTGTTTCAAATATTCGACGAAATTTCCCTGATTGCGCAATTACTTTGTCTATTGGGGAAAAGCCTAAAGAAAGCTATCAGGCATTTTTTGATGCTGGTGCAAACCGCTACCTTCTTAGACATGAAACAGCTTCTGAAGAGCATTATAAAAAACTACATCCAGAAAGCATGAGTCTTGAAAATAGAAAACAATGCCTTTTTAATTTGAAGGAAATCGGCTATCAGGTTGGTTCTGGTTTTATGGTTGGGTCGCCGTTTCAGACAACTGACTATTTAATTGAAGATTTAAGATTTTTACAAAAGTTAAAGCCAGATATGATTGGAATAGGGCCATATATTACTCATGAAGAAACGCCCTTTGCTGATCAGCCCTGCGGAAGTGTTGAACTAACTTTAAGACTTTTATCTATTTTAAGATTGATGTTCCCCTATGTTTTATTGCCCTCTACCACTGCGTTAGGAACACTTCACAAACAGGGAAGAGAATTAGGCTTAAAAGCTGGTGCAAATGTTGTTATGCCAAATCTATCGCCTGTAAATGTTCGTAAATATTATGACATTTATGACAACAAAATTTGCACCGGAGAAGAAGCAGCTCAATGTAAAGGTTGTCTCGAAAAAAGAGTTTTATCTGCCGGTTATAGAATTGTTACTGACCGGGGAGATGTGAGCCAATCGAAGCTTGACTCTTCTATCTTCAATCTAAACTAAACTATTGCTAAATTCCTAGTATTCACTTTATAATAGAAAAAGTTAGTATAATTTTCTGTACATAATTAGGATGGTTTAAATGGATAAAGTAGAACTAAATGCAACAACTACAATGAAATTGCTTCTTAAAGAAGCTTTAATGGATAAAAAACTTGACGATAGCGAAAAAGCCACAATAAAGTCTCTCGCAATCAGGTTAGGTATTGATAATACTGAATTGCAGAATCTTTTTAATGAAGCTGCAACAAATGCTGCTAATGTTGATGGTCCTGCAAGGAAATTAGACCCGAAAGAACTCTTTTCTTCTGCTTGTGAAGTTGCAATGGAAGATGGTGTTTTAACTGATGAAGAAAAGAAAAATCTTTATGCATTAAAAGAAATTCTTCATATTGATGATGACTGGTATACAGTTAAAATGCAGGAAGTTCTGCGCTACTGCACTGACCCTGTTGATGAACTAGATGATGAAGAAGTCGATGACAGCGAAATAGAAAATTTCGATCCAAAACCCTTAATTAAAGATGTAATGAAAAACATCGAAACAATTATTGTAGGTAAAACCGAAGTAATTAAGCATGTTTTAGCAG
>JAFXRA010000052.1 GCA_017526725.1 Candidatus Rifleibacteriota bacterium | reverse complement strand
TTTTACCAACTGAAGAAGAACTAGCAGATATGATTTCTAAGAATAATAAGAATTTATTGGAAAATAAAAACAACTAGAGGATTATTATACATCTAAGATTGCTCAGCAATGACGGCTTTAGCAGAGATTTCCTCTCATTTCTCATTTCTCAACTCTCATTTCTCAATTCCCTTCTTCCTACACCCTATTCCCTAAAAAGTTTGCGTTTGCCTAATACTAGACTTACTGTTATTTTTGCATTATAATATAATCCAATTGTGAAAAGCCTCAAATCAAGGGAGAGTGAGTATGTTAGATAACCTAATAAACAAAGTTAAAAATACTGTTTGCAAGACTATAAAATACGAAGGCGACAACCAGACTTTTATCTGGAAACACCCTGATGAAACTTTCGATATGACTAGTCAGCTTATAGTCAGCGAGTCTCAGGAAGCACTCTTCTTTAAAGATGGTCAGGCTCTCGATTTATTCACTGCTGGGCGTTACACTCTTGACGAAAATTCTATTCCCTTGTTAGGCAGTTTTTGGAACAAGGTTTTAGGCAAAGTTTTAGAAAAAGATGTTCCTTTTAACTCTAAAGTTTATTTTATAAACAAAGTTGAACAGATGGCTATAAAGTGGGGTACAGACTCTAAAGTCGAATATCTCGAACCGACTTTCAATTTCCCTTTAGCTATTGGTGCCTGTGGGGAAATGAGCCTTAGAGCCTCTGATTCTAAAAAGATGCTTCTCAAGCTTCTAGGCACTGGAGCCAGATTAGACCAGGATTCTTTGAAAAATTATTTCAAAGCTTTACTGATGACTAAGGTTAAGTCTTATATTGCAAAGTTTATGAAGGCCAATTCTGTTAATATTTTTGAAATAGACTCTCACTTAGAAGAATTTTCAAATGAACTGAAAAAGCTTTTGACCGATGATTTTGCCGAATATGGTATTTCTTTGGAAAGATTCTTTGTAACCACTGTTGTTAAGCCGGAATCTGACAGGCAGTTCATGAAATTCAGAGACTTGTACTTCAGACAGTATGCTGATATTGCTGAAGCAAAGCTCAAACAACAACTTAGTATAATCAATGCTCAGACAGAAGCCCAGAAAGTTGTTATAGATTCACAGGCACAGGCAACCAAACGTTCTCAGGAAGGCTATACCTATCAGCAGGAAAGAAGCTTTGACTTAGCTGAAAATGCTGCTGGAAATATGGGGGTAGGGCAGTTTGCTACTATGGGTATGAATCTCGGAACCGCCCTTGGTGTTGGCACTGCTGTTGCTGGAACAGTCGCAGGAACTGTTGGAAGTATCGCAAAGTCTGTTCAGGCTGATATTGGTCCTGCTGTTGATAATGTTCAGAATATGACTCAAGACAATTTGGCTAAGGGAAAAAACGATAAGATTAACTGCCCAAAATGTAATGCCGAACTGCCTTCTAATGCTAAATTCTGCTTAGAATGTGGTAGTAAAATAGAATTGTTAGCCGAAGACGAAATGATTTGCCCCAAGTGCGGTGAAAAGACCAAAAAAGGTAAGTTCTGCTTCCTTTGTGGTGCACCCTTGGTTAATAAATGTTCAAAATGTGGTACAGAAGTTCCACCAAATGGTAAGTTCTGCCTCAACTGCGGAGAAAAGCTTGGATAACTGAAAGTTGAAAACTGAAAACTGAAAATTGAAAATTGAAAGTTGAGAACTGAAATTTGAAAGATAGTCTTTTAGCTAATAAGACAGTTGATTTTGCAATAAGAATAGTAAAATTTTATAAATATTTGTGTTCAGAAAGAAAAGAATATGTGCTGTCTAAGCAGATTTTGAAAAGTGGCACAAGTATTGGGGCTAATGTTAGAGAAAGTCGTAATGCACAAAGCTTAGCTGATTTTATAAATAAGCTCAATATAGCGTTAAAGGAAGCAGATGAAACTCAATATTGGCTTGAAATAATTGAAAAATCGGAAATAATAACCTCAGAGCAAATTGAGGGGTTAAATAATGATTTAAAGGAAATAATTGCAATATTGATTAGTTCAATAAAAACTCTTAAAAAGAAATTGAACGATGAAAGTTAAGAGGTAAAATAATCTTTCAGTTTTCCGTTTTCAGTTTTCAGTTTTTATTCTTTTCTTTGTAGCTTAATGTTACTAATTTATAAAAACTAATGATATGAGGTAATCTAGAATGGCTGAACTAAAATGCAAAATCTGCGGTGGAACCTTGGCTATTGAAGAAGGCTCGACCGTTGCAACCTGTGAATATTGCGGAACAAAGCAGACTCTGCCAAAACTTACAGATGAAAGACGTATGCAGATGTATGACAGGGCCAACCATTTTAGACGTAACAGTGACTACGACAAGGCTATGTCGCTTTTTGAGCAGATTCTAAACGAAGATAAAACAGACGCAGAAGCATATTGGTCAATAGTTCTCTGCCGTTACGGGGTTGAATATGTTGAAGATCCAGCCACTCATCAACGAAAGCCTACAGTAAACAGAACCCAGTTTGCCAGCATTTTTGCCGATGAAGATTATAAATCAGCCATTGAATACGCCGATTCAAATCAGCGAGAAATATATGAAGCTGACGCAAAGTCAATAGACAATATTCAAAAGGGTATTCTAGAAATATCCCAAAAAGAAGAACCTTTCGACGTTTTTATCTGTTATAAGGAAACCGACAACGCAGGTCGCAGAACACCTGATTCTGTTTTAGCAAACGATATTTATCACCAGCTTACCCAGGAAGGTTTAAAAGTTTTCTTCTCTAGAATAACTCTTGAAGACAAGATTGGTGAAGCTTACGAACCCTATATTTTTGCAGCTTTAAATTCTGCCAAAGTTATGGTTGTATTAGGCACAAAACCAGAATACTTCAAAGCCGTTTGGGTGCGTAACGAATGGTCTAGGTTTTTAAGCCAAATCAAAGCTGGTGCCAAGAAAAGCCTTGTTCCGGCCTACAAAGATATGGACCCTTACGATTTGCCCGATGAGTTTTCCAACCTTCAGGCTCAGGATATGTCTAAGCTTGGCTTCATGCAGGATTTGATTCGTGGAATTAAGAAACTTATTGAATCTGATGATAAACCTACACAGGTTGTTAAAGAAACTACTGTAATTAATACTACTGTAAATACTGATTCAGACAAAATGGTTAAGCGTGCTCTGCTTGCTTTAGAAGATAGAGACTTTGATAAAGCAGAAGAGTTTACTGAAAAAGCATTAGATCTAGACCCGGAAAATGCAAATGCTTATTTAGCGAAACTTATGGCTGAATTTAGAGTTTCATCAAGAGAAGAGTTAGGTAAGCTTTCAGAACCATTTGACAGTAGTAAAAATTATGAAAAGGCTATTCGTTTCGGTGATAAGAATCTTAAAGACGAGCTAAATAGCTACATTAATGAAATTGAATATAACCGCAAAGAAGTAATTTATAAAGAAGCTTGTAGCTTAATTAGCGAAAAGGAAACAGAGTCTAATGAAAGAGCTATAGAATTATTTAAAAGCATAGAAGATTTCAAAGACTCAAAAGAAAAAAAAGAAACTCTTAAGCGAAATATTTTATCTGAAAAAGAAAAAAATTATCAAGAAGCTTGCTGTTTGATGAATGAAGATATGCTTGATAGTCTTGAAGTAGCTAGTTCTATATTTAAAAAAATAATTGATTACAAAGATTCAAAAGAAAAACTTGAAAAATGTAAAAATACCATTTTAGAAATAACATTTATGCTAGAAGAGGATGAGGAAGAAAAAAAGAGAAAGAAAATTCTTTATACGAGATTATTTTATTGTTTAGTTGTTATTTTGATTTTGTTATATATTTATTTTTGAACAAATCTAAACAATCTTCATTAACGGAGAACTAGTAAGTTATGGCCGAACTAAAATGCAAAATCTGTGGTGGAACCTTAACTATTGAAGAAGGTTCAACCGTTGCAACCTGTGAATATTGCGGAACAAAACAGACTCTGCCAAAACTTTCAGATGAAAGACGTATGCAGATGTATGACAGGGCAAACCATTTTAGGCGCAACAGCGACTACGACAAAGCCATGTCTGCTTTCGAGCAGATATTAAACGAAGATAGAACCGATGCTGAAGCCTACTGGTCAATAGTTCTCTGCCGATACGGTGTTGAATACGTTGAAGACCCAGTTACTCACCAGCGCAAGCCAACAGTGAACAGAACCCAGTTTGCAAGCATTTTCGCTGATGAAGATTACAAATCAGCCATTGAATACGCCGACTCATTACAGCGTGAAATATATGAAGCCGACGCAAAAACAATAGATAATATTCAAAAGGGTATTCTTGCTATATCTCAAAAAGAAGAGCCTTTTGATGTTTTTATCTGTTATAAGGAAACAGACAACGCAGGTCGCAGAACACCTGACTCTGTGTTAGCTAACGATTTATACCACCAGCTCACACAGGAAGGTTTGAAGGTTTTCTTTTCTAGAATCACTTTAGAAGACAAGATTGGGGAAGCTTACGAACCCTATATTTTTGCTGCTTTAAACTCAGCAAAAGTAATGGTTGTTTTAGGCACCAGACCAGAATATTTCAAGGCCGTCTGGGTGAGAAACGAATGGTCTAGATTTTTGAGTCAAATAAAAGCAGGAGCAAAGAAAAGCCTTGTTCCAGCTTATAAAGACATGGACCCCTACGACCTTCC
>JAFXRA010000051.1 GCA_017526725.1 Candidatus Rifleibacteriota bacterium | reverse complement strand
ATCAGATAACAGATAAACATAAATTGATCAGCGGACAGTCGCTTGTTCGACCTTATTCTCCTACGCGGTCTCTGTGGATTTCTACCTTCGAATAAGTTTTGAGGGAACGAGCCTTGCGCGGAGAATAGAAGGTCTTGCGTCTACTGTCCGCTCTTCGCTCTGTGCTCTATTGCTCTCTAAAGAAGTCTACCCATTGTCATAAACGTAAAGCTTTCAGGGCTAAAGCCCATACGCTTTACTCTTTATGACAAATGTGTAGACTTCTCTTATCTTTGATTTGAGGTTTTGCGTCCGCTCTATGCTCTATCGTTCTGTTGCTCTAAACTCTAAACTTAGTTATCTGTTGTCCGTTTTCAGTAACAGCCAAATACTATTTATACTGGCAACCGGTAACCGACAACCGATAACTGGCTACTATTGGGCTGATTCCCAGTATTTTCTTCTTGCTTCCATGTAATGAGGATTTAATTTGATGGCTTGTCTGAATTGTTCCATAGCTCCGTCGCCGTCACCTTTTTTTCTTAATATGATACCGAGGTGAAAATGCAAATCAGCATAATCAGGATGAAGTTTTAAAAGTCTTCTATATTCTTCTTCTGCCTGGTCTAAAAGGCCTAAGTCTGAGAATATTGCTCCAAAATCAATTGTTACACTGCTTTTCTTTAATTTATCAGAAATAGTGTTTTCCAATATTTGCCTATATTCTTTCATGGCCTTTGCGAATAAACCCTGATCTTCATATATTCTGCCGATATAGTAACGGGCAGCAGCATACTTGGAATTTATATTCAAAGCATTTGTGAAACTGGATAATGCTTTGTCGTATATTTTGTTTTCAAAGAAAACCAGACCAATATTAAAATGAGCGTCTGCAAATTTGGGATTAAGCGATAGAACGGATTCATAAGAGGCAACAGCCTGGTCTCTATCGCCAAGTTCTCTGTATGCATGCCCCAAGTGGGTATAATATACTGGGTTCTTGGGATTCTTATTTACTGCTTTAACGTAACAAAAAGAAGCTTTGTCATATTGCTTTTTTAAGAAAAAGGCGTTTCCAAGATAAAACAGTTTTTCATGGTCGTTTGGCTGAAGTCGTAAATGTTTTATACATGCATCTATGACTTCGTCAAGCATTTCATCATTATAAACTGTTTCGGCCATATCTGTTTCCTTCTTAAATTAATCTGCTTTCAATATAGCTTTAATATCCTTAGCCTGTTTTGTTCTAGGCTCCATATGCCTAAAAGCTGCTTTATCCGTAACGTAGTTGCGTAATACTTCAAGGCATTCGTAATTACGTTTCTGAAGGCTCTCTCTAAGTTCCTGGAATACAGGAGCGAGGCTTCTCAAACCTTCTTCATCGCTTTCGTAATTTTCTTTAGTAAAGAATCTTACTTTATGTATTATACCATTATCTCGCCTATAAATGTCTAATTCTGGTTCATCTAATTTTTGTGAGCGGACAGAATAATTTCTCGCATCGAAAAAATGCTGCCTTTCATAATCTTCAAATAATGTTGCTCCCCAGATATATGGTGTTTTGAACATCCACAAAGGGAAAACTGGGCCAAGAACATTTTTCATCGAGTCTAAAAGTTCATAATTATATTCATCTTCATGAACAATGACTGTTAGATTGTTGTTTTGAAGAACAAAAGAGCCGCCATCACAGAAAGCACCATCTATCTTTGTTATTTTTTCAGGCTTAGGGATGCTGAAAATAATTTTTTTTGTACGGTCATTAACAGTTTTATAAAATTCGTCGGGTCTGTCTTCGAATTCTATAGAAATGTTTTCAACAGGAAACTCAAAAGCTCGTTCCAGAGTGTTTTTGAATATATCTTTGTCCTTGCGGCTGCTAAAAAATATGTGGGTTTCAATAATAGGCGATTCGTTACTCATTTTTATTACTCCGCTTTTAGATAGATTATACTATGATCTTCCTCTGGAAGTTCATTAGAATTTTTACCTTTTATTTGTCTTACCAGGCTGTTAAGCATATCTTCTGCATCCTGTTCCGGTAGTTTGTCCAGAATATTTTTTAAGTCTTCATTGCTGAATCTTTCTATTCCCTTCCCAGGCAGGTCTGTTATTCCGTCTGTATGTAAAATAATACCATCACCAGGCATTATATTGATTAATTGGTCCTTATATGGCTCTGTTCCTTGATTAAATAGACCTAAGGGTATGCCGGTCTCTAATTCTGGAATCTCTGCAAAACCGCTTCTTGTTCTGTTTATTATGGGAAGAGTATTGCCGGCCATAGCTACTGTAACTTGATTATCCAGCGGACTAAATGTGATTGCTGTAACATCTACAAATAAATCTGGCATTAAATCAGAGCCTAGATACCTTGAAATCTTATTTAATAACTTAGCTGGGCTTTGGAAATCTTCTATGAAACATTTTATAATCACTTTCAATTTGTTTACATACATAGCTGCATTTATACCAGAACCTGAGCATTTGCCCAAAAGAAGCATATATTTGTCTGTTGAAAGGTTGTAAATATCCATAAAATCTGCTCTATTGGCAGATGGATAGAAATATTTCGCCAAATCCCAACCTGGAATTGTTGGAAGATTGTCTGGTAGCATAGTATTATAGAGATTGGCTTCAAGCTGCTGGTCTGATTCTTTTTCTTTATTCTGAATCGTTTTTTCTGTATTCACAGTATTGGATTCTTTGTAATTTGCAAATACCAGTGCGATTCCTTTGCAGAATTCATCAATAATGCGGCTTTCAGAATCTTCAAGCTTGTCTTCACCAATTTCTACAAGTAGTGCGTAAACATTCGAATATAATTCAATTGTAAAAATCTGTCCTTTAACATTATTATCATTAACAAAAGTTACTGGTTTGGCATTACCACCGGAATTCATAAGAGATTCATAGTCTGTTATGGATTTTATTTTATTGGTAATTTCTTTTATTAGAGGGTCTTCGCAAGGAATGTTCTTTTGTTCGTTATAACTGCTGCTTCTTGAGGCAGCAATGAAATTTAAACTATTATTCTTATAATTGAAACAAGCAAAAGTTGGTTCTTTTATCGTTTCAGAGAGTATTTTAAGCCCATATTCGATTTGTTCCTTAAGTTCTTTATTGGGATTAATAAGATGAAGATTGTAGTGTAATTTGGATAGTTTTTCAGCTTCGGTTTTAATGCTTTCTAATTCGTCGCTTCTTTCCTGGTTAACTTTGTCAGTAGTGTAACAGTAAACAATAGTAATGGCTAAAATAGAAAAAACTGCGGATGCCCACAGATAAATCTGAGCTGATTCTTCTTTAAAAAATCCGCATAAAGAAATAATAAAACTGACTGCCGTTAAAGGCAGACAGTATTTTATTATTATTTGATT